>JBATKC010000343.1:0-5434 GCA_049669065.1 Gammaproteobacteria bacterium | reverse complement strand
TCCCGCGGCTGGCAGCGCGCATTGACGTGCTCAGGGCGCGGATCACGACCCGCCCCGAAATGGTCGCCCTGCCCCACCCGGACAGCGGTGCCATCACCGAATTCGAGTTCGGTGGGCCGGCGCTCGCCACCGCGGTCCGGCTGCTCTCTTACAATGATCACGGCGCTTCGCTGTTGCCGCTGTTGATCGACAGCGCCGCGGACGGCCGGCTTGAACCCCTCGCAGCACAGACCGTGATGGCGATAGACAATCTCGGCGAGGCCATGAGTGCCGGTATGCACAACAGCGTGGTCTGCAGCGAGGATCTGCCGTTTGTGAAGATGACGCCGGCGCGCTGGCAAGCGCTGGATGACACTTATCTGGGCCGCGCGCCGATGGAGGGTCTGCAGGCGGTCTGTGACGTCTGGCCGAGCGGGCCGGTGGATCCGGACTTCCATGATCCCGTCGTCTCGGATCAACCGGTGCTGCTGCTATCGGGCAGCGAGGATCCGGCGACGCCGCCGCGCTATGCCGAGCAGGCCGGCGCAGGATTGGATCGGTCGCGACATATGGTGGTCGAAGGCCAGGGTCATGGTGTCGCGGCTCTCGGCTGCATGCCGCGACTGCTAGCCGAATTCGTGCGCAGCGGCGACCCCGCGGCCATCGATGCCAGCTGCGTGGCACGCATTGCGCCGGCGCCATTGTTCCTCGACTTCAGCGGGCCGGGGCCATGATCGAGGCTCACGGATTGTGCAAACATTTCGGATCGGTGCGTGCGGTAGACGGCGTCTCCCTGCGCGCCGCCGACGGGTGCATCACCGGCCTGCTCGGGCCCAACGGTGCGGGCAAGTCCACCACGTTGCGTCTGCTTTCATCGATGTTGCACCCCGACCAGGGCGGCGCGGTCATCGACGGCATCGATATGACCAGCGATCCGATGGCGGCGCGACGCACGCTTGGCGTGTTGCCCCATGATGCCGGCCTCTACCCGCATCTGAGCGGACGCGAGAACATCGCCTACTTCGGCAAACTCTGCGGCTTGAATCGAGAACAGGTGCAAGACCGGGTCGCCAGATTGATCGACGATTTCGCGCTCGGTGAGTTTGCCGATCGCCGTGCCAAAGGCTATTCACAGGGCCAGCGTACGCGTATCGCGCTGGCGCGCGCCATCATCCATCAGCCGCGCAATCTGCTGCTGGACGAACCGACCGCAGGACTGGACGTGATGGCGACGCGCGGTCTGCGCGAACAGGTCAGACAGCTGCGCGACGCGGGGCGCTGCGTGTTGTTGTCGAGTCACGTGATGCAGGAAGTCACCAACCTGTGCGATCACATCGTCATCATCGCCCAGGGCCGGGTGGTCGCCGCCGGCAGCCCCGACGAGATCCGCCGTCAGGCCGGCCAGGACGATCTCGAGGAAGCCTTTGTCCGCATCATCGGCAGCACCGAGGGCCTCGAATGAACAGCGCGCTATGGATCGTCGCGGCCAAGGAAGTGCTGGAGAACTTCCGCGACCGGCGCACCGTGCTGACCGCGTTGCTGTTCGGGCCGCTGTTCGGCCCGGTACTGTTCGCCGGCATGCTGGGGTTCAGCGTCGATCGCGCGCTCGACGACGACGCCTCGGCGCTGACCCTGCACGTTGCCGGTGGCGAACAGGCGCCGAATCTCGCCGCCTTCCTCGCCTCCCAGGGCATCGAAATTGAGCCCTTGGACACCGACCTCGCCGGAGCACGGGTGGCCGTGGCCGAGGGTCAACGCGAGCGGATTCTGGTCATACCCGACGATTACGCCGAGGCGGTACGTGCCGGACACGTCGCACGGATGCAGCTGGTGGCCGACCGCGCTGATCAGAGTGGCAATCGTGACACCGAGCGGGTCCGTCGTGCCCTCGCCGCCTATGGCAATCGCATCGGTCTGCTGCGGCTGCAGGCCCGCGGTGTCGATCCGTCCATCCTGCAGCCACTGGTGGTGGACGACATCGACATCTCGACACCGGCCGGGCGCTCGGTCCTGCTGTTGGGAATGGTCAGCTATTTTCTGCTGTTCGCGGTGCTTATGGGCGGCTTCTATCTGGCCATCGACACCACCGCGGGCGAGCGTGAGCGGCATAGCCTCGAGCCGTTGCTGGGGCTGCCGGTGCCGCGCTGGCAGATTGTCGGCGGCAAAATCCTGGCGACCTGGCTGTTTATGATGCTGTCGCTGATCATCGCACTGGCCGCGTTTGCGGTGAGTCTGCAGCTGGTGCCATTCGAGGAACTGGGCATGCGCTCGAATTTCGGTTTTGGCGTAGCCGTCAAGATCTTCCTGGCGCTGACACCATTCGCGATCTTCGCCGCCGGCCTGCTGACCCTGGTGGCCAGCTTCACGCGCAGCTATCGCGAGGCGCAAAGTTATCTGACCGTGGTGCTGCTTGTACCGACGGTGCCGATTATCTTTGCCAATTTCGGCGGCGTGCGGCCGGATCTTCTGACCATGGCCGTGCCCAGCCTGTCACAGCATCTGCTGATCACGCAGCTGTTAAAAGCCGAGCCGCTGTCGGCGTTGCAGGCGACGATAAGCGGGGTGGTCACCGCCGGCATTGGGCTGCTGCTGATCTGGCTGGTAGTACGGCTTTACCGGCGCGAGTCAATCCTTGGTTGAGCGGATACCCGCGCAAGAGCGTCAGACCAGCTGGCTGACAAACACCGCGCCTACCGCCAGCGGCGCCACGAATCGGGTCAGGACCTGCCATACCCGGAACCAGCCCTCACTCATGCCGAGTTCCGCGCGGGCGACCGGCGCCGAGATCTTCCAGCCTGCAAACAGCGCGAACAGCATGCCACCGGCCGGGAGCATGATGTTGGTGACCAGGTTGTCGAGAAAATCGAAGATCGAGCGATCGCCGATCACAGGCACGCCAGGCAACAGACGCACGTCCTCCCACCAGCTAAAGGAGCCGACCGTCAGCAGGCCCATCAGGAACACGGCGAGACCGAGCACCGGCGATACCCGGTGGCGGGGCCAACCGGCGCTCTCTTCGGCCCGGGACACCATCAACTCCAGCATCGCGATCGACGATGTCAGCGCAGCCACGAAGACAAACAGAAAGAACAGGGTTCCGAACCAGGTTCCGCCCTGCATCTGGCCAAACGCCGAGGATAGCGTGACGAACAGCAAACCGGGCCCGGCCGCGGGATCAAGACCGTTAGCAAACACGATCGGGAAGATCGCCAGCCCCGCCAGCAGGGCCACCAGGGTGTCGCCCATGCAGATGATCAGCGCCGAGCGCGGCAGATTGACATGGGCCGGAAGATAAGCGGAATACGTCAGCACGATGCCGATGCCCACGTTGACCGAAAAGAATGCCTGGCCCACCGCCGCGAGCACCACGCCGGGCGTCAACGAGGAGAAATCCGGCACAAACAGATAACGCAGAGCCACCCCTGCGCCCGCGGTGCTCAACGCATAGCCGACCAGGCCGATCAGCATCAAAAACAGCCCCGGCATCAGCACGTTCATCGCCTTCTCGATACCGGAATTGATCCCGCGCGCCACGATAAGCACGGTGATAGAGACAAACGCGAAATGCCAGAAAGCGGTCTGACCTGGCTGATGCAGAAAGGCATCAAACAGCACGCCCGCCTGATCCGGACTGAGTCCCTCGAGCTGGCCGCCCATTGTTTTGACAACATAGGCCATCGACCAGCCGGCGACGACGCTAAAGAAGCTGAAGACGAGAAAGGTGGCCAGCAGACCCATCCAGCCGAGACCCTGCCAGGCTGGTGAGGCGCCGCTCTCGGCGGCCAGCTTGCGCATGGTATTCGGCGCGCTCATGCGACCGCGGCGGCCGATTACCATCTCGCCCATCATGATCGGCATCGCGACGATGAACACCGCGATCAGATAGACGGCCACAAACGCACTGCCGCCGGCCGATCCCAGCGTGTATGGGAATTTCCAGATATTGCCAAGACCGACCGCGGCGCCGATAGATGCCATCAGGAAAGCGAGCCGGGACGACCAGCTCTCGTGCTGTGAAGAAGACACCTGCACGGCCGCCCTCCTTGGTTTTATTTATCGACGGGTCTGGCGCCGCATCTTAAACCAAGCGCGCCTCAAGCCATACGCCGGCTGAGCAGGCTGATCAACAGAGCTACGCCGGCCAGGGCCCAGACGACGACCGCACCACTGGGCAGATCCAGTAACGCGGAGAGCGCAAGACCCAAAGCATAGCCGGCCGCACCTCCCGCGTAGGCCGCGACGAGGGCGGGACCGAAAGGCAGACGTCGGGTCGCCAACGCCGGCAGAATCAGGCTTGCGAATACCAGATAAATCCCCACCAGTTGCACCGACGTGGTGACGCTGAACGCGAACAGCACATAGAACACGCCGCGTCCAAGGTGCCGCCGCGCCGGCACCCAGATCAGCAGCACCACGCTGGCGATCACCAGCGCCGGCAGCAATTGACCATAACCGACCCACAGGATCTGGCCTACCAACAGATCGCGCAGCGCCTCGCCACCATGCGGATCGTTAGCCAGCAGGATCAATCCGGCGGTGGCGGCGAGGATAAACATGCACCCGATAATCGCCTCCTGGACCGGCTCGAAATGCCGCTCGGTCCAGGTCAGGAACAGACCCGCGGCCAGGGCCGCCGCGACGGCCGCGATCTGGGCGCCGAAACCATGCGGATCCAGACCGGCCGCACCCGCCGCGATAACGCCGATGCCCGCGACCTGGGCGATAGCAAGATCGATAAAGATGATGCCGCGCTTGAGCACCTCTCGACCCAGCGGGACGTGGGTGGCCAGCACGATCAACCCGGCGAGGAAACCCGGCAGCAGGATGTCCGGATCGAGCGCGGCCAGATTCACGGCCCGGTCGCTCCCAGCCGATCGAGGATGGTGTCGAACCAGCTGAACAGATCATCGGCGCCCGGTACCGCACCTACTGTCTGCGGCACCACGACGGCCGGTACGCCGGCCCGGCTCGCCAACCACTTCGAGGCGCGGTCGCTCTGATAGGCGGAGCGGATGATCAGCTTCAGATCCTCACCCTCTAACCCGGCCAACAGTTCTGCGAGATGACTGGCGCTGGGGTCGATGCCCGGTTTGGGCTCCAGGCTGCCCAGCTCCTCCAGACCCAGCCATTGCTGCAGATAGACCCAGCTACGATGGTGGACCACGATGCCCATGCCGGAGAGCGATGCGCCGCGGCGTTCCCAATCGGCCACTGCCGCTTCCCAACGGGTTTGGAAATCCTCAAAACGCGCCCGGTAGTATTCGCGGCCTTCCGGGTCGATCTCCATCAATCGGGGCCCCAGCGCCGCTGCGACGCGGCCGATGTTCCTCGGGTCGAGCTGGATGTGGGGATTGCCATAGGGATGAATGTCCCCGCCGGCGCGGTCGACGCTGACCGGCACCTCCAGCATCGGCACAAACTCCGCCACCGCCAGCAGCCCCGGCTGGCCCTGGGC
>JBATKC010000342.1:0-1547 GCA_049669065.1 Gammaproteobacteria bacterium | reverse complement strand
GGCTGCGGCCGTGGATGGTCGTGGCGTCGGCCGGCAGCACCGATGTCGGTGCCGTCGATCCGCTCGAGGCCATCGCCGAGGTGGCGACGGAGCAGCGGCTCTGGAACCATGTAGACGCCGCCTATGGCGGTTTCTTTCTGTTGACGGCGCTGGGTCGTCAGCGTCTGCACGGCATCGAGCGGGCCGACACGGTTGTGCTGGATCCCCACAAGGGCTTATTCCTACCCTTTGGCAGCGGCGCCATCCTGGCCCGCGACGAGCAGCAACTGGCTGCGGCGCATCACTACACTGCGGATTACATGCAGGATGCGCGCGACGCCGGCGGCGTGTTTTCACCGGCCGACCTCGGGCCGGAGCTCACGCGTCCGTTCCGGGGCTTGCGTCTGTGGCTGCCGCTGAAGTTGTACGGTCTGGCTCCATTTCGAGCGGCGCTCGAAGAAAAGCTGCTGCTGGCGCGTTATTTCCGCGAACGGCTCGGCCAGATCCCCGGTTTCGAGCCGGGTCCGGCGCCGGATCTGTCTGTGGTCACGTTCCGCTATCGACCGGCCCATGCAGATGCCGAGCGCCGCAACCGGTCATTGTTGCAGTCGGTCCACCAGGACGGCCGGTTCTTTATCTCCTCGACGCAGCTGGACGGGCACTACACGCTGCGTTTCGCCTGTCTGCATCTGCGCAGTCATCGCCAGGAAGTAGACGGGCTGCTGGCATTGCTGGCGCAGACGGCGGCGCGGATCGAATCAGGCTGAGCGGGGCCGCGGCTGCCGCGGCGCGGTCCGCTGCCGCCGGCGTTGACGCAGATACCAGGACAATTTGTGCAGCTCCATCAGCGCCAGGATGGACAAGCTCAGCGTGAACAGCAGCAGCCACAACCCGCCGTCCACCGGCTGGGTCGTGAGCAGGGCGTTGCCAAATGGCAGATAGAGCATGGCCACGTGGATCGAGAACGCGCTCAGCATGCCAATCATCAGCACCGGACTGCGCAGCGGCGACAACGCGAACGCGGACCGCGTCTCGGAACGGCAGTTGAAGATATGCACGTTCTCGAACAGCACCATCAGCAGCAGGACGGCGTTGCGCGCGGTCTCCACCTCCCAGCCCTGACCCAGCGCCCAGGTGAACATGGCGAAGCCCACCAGGCCCATGCCGAGCGCGCCGACCACGGTGCGTTCGATCATCAATCGGTTGAAGATCGGTTCTCGCGGCGGCCGCGGCGGCCGCTTCAGCTCGTCGCCGAGCCCCGGCTCGAACGCCAGCGCCACGTCCTGTATGCCGTTGGTGACCAGGTTTAGCCACAGCAGCTGTACCGGTAACAGCGGCAGCGGCATGCCGAAGCTGATGGCCAGCGCCACGAGCACCACTTCGGCCGCGCCCGTCGATATCAGCAGGTAGATGACGTTACGGATATTGTCATAAGCGATGCGACCTTCTTCGATACCGGCGGTAATCGTCGCGAAGTGATCGTCGCTGATAACCAGTTCTGCCGCATCGCGCGCCACGTCGGTACCGGACTTGCCCATGGCCACGCCGATATTGGCGGCGCGCAGGGC
>JBATKC010000341.1:0-16869 GCA_049669065.1 Gammaproteobacteria bacterium | reverse complement strand
CGCCGGTACCGCGCTGGTGATTCTGGCCGGCGCCGCGTTTGTGGAATACGGCTGGCGCAACGGAGCAGGTCTGCCGATCCTGAACGGCAATCTGCTGGGTGGGCTGTTGATCGCGTCCTCATCGTTGCTCGCGGCGCGTCTGTTGTCGCAAGAGGAGGATGCACCGTGGTGGCAGCGTGCCGGCGCGGTGGCCTTGTTCGTCTGGGGCGCTGCCTGGTGGCTCGGCAGCGGCGTGCTGGAGATCGAAGACCGGGCCTCAGGGGCCAATGAGACCCACCTGCTGGTGCTGTTTATCGCCGGCAGTGGTCTGCTGTGCACACTGGTCGCCGAGCGTTTGCGTTGGTCCATGGCGCGGTGGGCTACTCAGGCTCACCTGCCCTTGCTGGTCCTGACCGGCTTTGTCTATCTACTCAACAATCGCCATCCCTTTGTCACCTGGGGCATCGTCTGTTGGGCGGCGGCGGTCTGGGTGCAGATGAAGATCCTGTGGGCCTACGAGGCAAGCTCGGTGAAGCTTGCCGGCCGCTGGCACACCGCCACCGTGATCGCGCTGGCCATGTTGCTGTTCTGGGAGGTATTCTGGCAGGTCGATCATGTGCCGCTGTCACAAGTCTGGGCAGGCAGCGTCGCGAGTCTGGTGCCGGCCGCGTTTGTCGTCGGCATCCTCTTTAGCGGGGGCAAATTGCCCTGGCCGGTCAACCGTCACTGGGGAGCCTATCTGATTGCCGCAGGTGTGCTGGTCATCAGTGAGCTGTGCTTCGTCACGATGATGGTGCTGGAATTGCCCGGAGATCCCGCGCCGCTGAGGTACCTGCCGCTACTCAACCCGTTCGATATTGCGACCCTGGTGGCATTGCTGATGGGTCTGCGCTGGCTGCTGCGTCTGCGTGCGGAAGGCGGCTGGTTCGATGTCGAAACATGGAGGATCGCATGGATAGCGCTGGGCGCGTTCGGCTTTGGTCTCACCACGATCGCGGTGATGCGCGGCGTCATGCAGTATTCGGGCATCGGCTGGCGGGCATCGTCCCTGTTTGATTCCGTCGCGATCCAGGCCGCGCTCTCGATCTACTGGGGCATGCTGGGCGTACTCGGCATGGTCCTGGGCGCGCGCCGGCACCGGCGTATCATCTGGCTCGCCGGCGCCGGATTGATGGCTCTGGTGGTGGTGAAGTTGTTCCTCGTGGACCTGGGCAACACCGAGACGGTCGCGCGGATCGTGTCCTTTATCGGCGTCGGCGCCCTGTTGTTGATCGTCGGCTATTTCGCGCCCGCGCCGCCCCGAGAGAGAGGGGAAAAAGCAGCATGAGACGCTTGGGTCGAGCGGGCATCCGGGTCTGTCTGGGACTGTCGTTGCAGCTTGGCCAGACGCTGGCAGCCGACGTGCCGGAGATCGGCGAATATGCCTATGGCTTCCCGGTGCAGATCGGGCAGGCGGGGGACTACTATCGTCTGGAGTTGCCCTATATCGTCTATGACTCTGTCTCCGATCCCGGCTTGCGAGACCTCGGTGTCTACGATGCCGAGGGTCAGCCGGTGCCGAGAGTTATCGAACGCCCCGCGCGCCGGTCCCAGCCGAAGGAGGGGCGCGTCGCGTTACGGCTCTTCCCGCTGATGCAAGAGACGCTGAGTCAGCCGGACGATATCCGCCTGCTGCTACAGCGAGACACGAGTAGCACCCAGCTCGAACTGAATACGACAGCGACGGCATCTGCGGCTGAGCGGGCGACCAAGCAGCCGGCATACTACATTCTGGATTTACGCACGATCGATCATCCGCTCGAAGTCCTGGAGCTCGGCTGGCATCCGACCGATGAGACTTTTATCGGCCGGGTGGAGGTGATGGGCAGCCAGGATCTGGAAGCCTGGACCGTAGTGGGCGATGGCGCCGTGGCCAACCTCAATGACGGTGAAGCCCGGATCAGCGCCAACCGCGTGAACCTGCGATCCGACCGATACAAATATCTGCGTATCGGCTGGAGCGGTCTGCCCGCCGGATGGTCTTTGCGCCATGCGACCGGCTACTTCCACCAGAGCGGCGACGAGGTCGAACTGGAATGGCTGGAACTGGCCGCCGAGCGCACTGAGGACGGTGCCTGGGTGTTCGAGATGGCCGGCAGCCCGCTGGTGGAACGTATCGAACTGTCGTTTCCCGACGATAATGTGGTGATCCGCGGCAGCGTTCAGGCCTGGTCAGAGTCTGGTGAGCGGTGGCTGCGGCTATATCAGGGGCTCTTCTATCACTGGCGGCGAGGCGGCGATGCGGTCGCCAGCCCCTCGCAGGCGGTGAGTCCGCTGCGTGCAAACCGCTGGAGGGTCGTGATCGACAAGGGCAGAGCCGATACGCCGGTCAGGCTGCGTCTCGGTTGGCGGCCCGATACCTTGTATTTTGTGGCTCAGGGTCAGGGGCCCTACACCGTGGCGACGGGGCGTGCGGCGGATGCGCTCGACGGATTCCCGCAGGAAGTCGCATTCGGTGATCCAGGTATCCTCGACATGCTGCGCAACACGGGCCGCGGCTCCGATGCGCGTCTGGGTGACCGCTACCCATTGGCTGGCAGCAGCCAATTGGTCGCCGCCCGCCGCATCGACTGGACCACCGTCAGTCTGTGGATCGCGCTGGTGCTTGGCGTCGCCGTGGTCGGCTGGATGGCCTTGAGCCTGGTGCGCCAGCTCGGTCAGAAGACCTGAGTCCAGACGCGGGACTTATCCTCTCCCGGCGCGCTCCGCTATCCGTCCGCCAGGTAGCGGCTCAGCAGCCCATTTAGATTATTGGCAAACGTCTGGCGGTCGGCCTGACTCAGCGCCGCCGGACCGCCCGTGTGGATACCGCTGGCGCGCATCGTGTCCATAAAGTCGCGCATATTCAGACGCGCCTTGATGTTGTCGGCGGAGTAGAGTTCGCCGCGTGGATTTAGCGCATGTCCACCGTTGGTTATCACCTCGTCAGCCAGCGGGATGTCGGCGGTAATCACCAGATCGCCGGCGCTCATCCGTTTGACGATCTCGTTGTCCGCCACATCAAAGCCCGCAGCGACCTGGAGCGTGCGGATATGAGGTGAACGGGGTACGGACACCGGCTGATTGGCCACCAGGATCAGCGCGATCCCGGTCCGCCCGGCCGCCTTGAACAGGATATTCTTGATCACCGCGGGACAGGCGTCCGCGTCTACCCAGATGTTCATTCGATGTCGCTCCAGGCTGACGCAAGATCCGTATCGTTAATGTTTGGCATGTTAGCCGGCCTGCTTTCCTGTTACGTTTCCGCGCACCGGATACAGCGCGTATTCGTCGGATCGACATCGAGTCGGCGCAGGTCGATCTCCTCCCCACAGACAAAACAGTCACCAAAATCACCGGACTCGATCCGTCTTAGTGCACCTTCGATCTTCTGTAGCTGGCCCTGACGCCGCCGGCTCGTCTCCAGCGCCATCTGTTGGGTCTGTAACGCGTCCATCCGCGAGAGCCGGCCGACCCGAGCCTGATCGAGTTCCACCGGTTCGCTCTCCGCCTGCGTTGACGCTTCCTGCGACCGGAGCTCTGTCTGCAGCGCCAGCAGCTGTTGCTGAAGTCGATCGATGTCTGTCTGATTCATGAGACCTCAATGTCCATGCCGCTTCAAATGCCGGTGTCTTCACTGTTAAAGATAGCGCACACTGCTGCGACGGTCGCTGGTCAGTGAGTCTGAGAGCCGGCTTTGCAGAATTCACTTGAGCCGCTCGTCTCGTATTTACGATACGGCGTCCAGACACCGACGAACAGGCTCCGGTCGAGATTGGTGGCAAGACAGAGCCCCGGGAGCCGGGGCAGGCGGCCGTGAATAAATGCCTTGATCAGCGGGGTCTCGATCAGGATGCCGTATTGCCAAGCAGAGGGAGCAGCATTCCACTCTGGCGCGTCCACCTGTCACGGAATGCATGCCAGATCTTTGTGTCGAAGAACCCAGCGCGCCGCTTCCTCCTGCATGATGGTCATGGTCGCGATTTCGCCATGTTCCTTGAAGGCGGCCAGGTAACGCGAGTAGAGCGTGGGGCTGCCGGTCACAATGACCATCGTTTGCTTGAAATCCTCCATGGCCGTGATATCTGTCTTCTGCTGCGATCGTTGATATGTCTCGACCACCGTCTTCAGTTGCTCTTTTTCTCCGAGCGCGTTCAGCGCGACCTGCTGGACACCCAGGCCCATCCTCTGGGCCAGCAGCGTCTTGCCTTCCCGTTCGGACAGCTCGCCGTAGCCAAGACAGGCGTAGGCCCAATCCATGCTCTGCGCCGACTGCTCCCGGCACATATTCATGTATGAGGAATAATTCGGCAGGCTGGTGCCTGCGAAGTCGGCCCCCAGCATGACACGATCTCTGAATGACATGTCGCTGGCCGCGGCAAACGCACGCTCGACCATCTCGATGGTCTCTGACCAGTAGACCCGACTCTCCGATGAGGAGGCCGCACGCTCCATCGCGCGTAGCGCAGCGCCTTCGGCGCCGGCGCTGATGCGGATCAAGGCGGCCTGTGCCCATGCTTCGCTGTTCTCACTGTCAAGCGTCAACATCCGCTGCTGCCAGACCTGGAGCGGGCAGTTCGTCTCCTGGTATGCCCCGGCGCACAGATGCACCGCCCCCCAGACGCGAAACGCGTTGTCCTTGTCTACGGCCAGCGCCCGGGTGATCAGCTCGATACGTCTGGCGGGATCATCCTCGAGCAGCGCAGCCATATGCAGATGTTCCGGATCCTCGGAGATCGCCAGCCGGTTCTTGGCCGCATTCAGAGACGCTTCGTATTCCTCGACCGCGGCAGAGAAATCTTCCACAAAGCGATTCGCTTGTTGCTCGGACTCCGCGTAGCCGCACAAGTCTTCCAGAGAGAATGTGTATGCGTCGCCTGAGGGATCTTCGACTGCCAGCGCCGGTGGGCCGTCTGTCGATGATGCTGGCGCCGGGGCGGAAACGGTCTCTTTGTCCTGTGACTCGACCAAGGCGGTCGATGACCAGGGCCGAGGAAAGAACAGCAACATGATCGCGGATATGACCAGCGCGGTCAGAACGACCCGGCGTCTCAAGGATGGAGAGTCAGCAGCCAAAGTCCCGAAGCGCTCGGGTTGGTGGGAAGAGCAGTGGTCGAGAGGATAGCGGTCCAGATAGCGGCCCAGATAGCGGCCCAGATAGCGGTGATAGTTCAGTCATGATAGTCACTGCCCGATGCAGTCTCCCGGCAACTCGGGGATTGCCCACCTAGCGATCGATTTGATGGAGAATCTCCAGTGCCAGATGTTCCATGCGCTCGAGGCTGACGTCGGCCTTGTCGAGGAAATCCTTGTCATAGTGGCCGGGCTTCGCCCAGTCCTTACCGGTGATCTGACAACGCTTGGCGAGTTTGTTCAGACCCAGATCGCGCAGCGCGAAACCCAGCCCGGTCCACAACACGGTCAGACGTCGTTCTGCCCCATGGTCGCGAGTGCCGAGGTCCTGCATCTGTCGCATATAGACGGCGGTCTCGCGGGCCGCTGTGATCACCTCGCGCAGCGCCTTGACCGACTGTGTTTTCCGCGCCTCGCCGGCACGGTTCAGATTCGTCAGCCACGCCCTGACGTGTTTGAAGATATCCCACAACAACGAAGGGCTGACACCGGGCATACGCAGGTCCTGGAGAGGAGGTTCAGGCCCCCATTGTCGCAAATCAGAGAGGCTGCTTCATCGCCTGAGAACCCAGCGGCCGGTACTGGCCCGGTTTGTCAGCGAGTACTAAACAGGCGGCGGCCGAAACGATCGCAGCGTTTGTCGGACAGGGTGCTGGGAAAGATGGCCTTTTTGGACCTCAGATCGCCGGCGCTTTCCGCTCACTCAGATAGAAGTGCCACAGCAGTCTTGCAGCCACCGCGCGCCACGGACGCCATGACTCGCTGATCTGGCGCGCCTCGTCCGGGGTCGGGCGTCTCGACAGGGCCTTGACGCGCTGGATCGCGATCTCGAGCGCCAGATCACCCCGCGGCCAGATATCCGGTCTTCGCAACACCATCAGCAGATAGATATCGGCGGTCCAGGTCCCGATCCCCTTCACCTGCATCAACTGTGCGCGGGCGTCTCTATCATCGAGCCGCTCGAGGCCAGCGAGATCGAGCCTGTTTTCCGTCACCGCCATGGCCAGTTCGCGGCCATAGCGGGTCTTCTGCCGGCTGAATCCAATCCGTCTCAATTGCGTATCGCTCAGGCGGAGAAAATTTGCCGGCGTCAGCGTATCGACCGCGGCGAGCAGACGATCGTAGGCTGCTTTCGCGGATGCCAGCGAGACCTGTTGCTCGAGGATGATATGGACCAGGGTGTGAAAACCCCGTTCCCTCTCCCATAGTGGCGGTGGACCATAGGTCGATGTGATCCTGGCCAGATCCTCGTCCTGGTGGGTCAATGCGCCAACAGCGTTTAGCAATCCACGACGACTGAGTGGTCTTTTCACGTGACAGACGAAGCTCCGATTCAGGCTCGTTTTTCCGGCCGGCTATCAGTGACAGCGTCACACAGACGACCAGAATCCCCATGATAGCGCCCGCGCACAGTCTATTCTCGAATCGGTCAGCGGCCGGTAAACCGATTTGTGTCTATCCGCACTAACATCAAAAAATCCGGGTCTCGGGATCATCTCGGAGTAACGGGAGAGATTGCATTTTGTGCACAGATGTCTCACATCAGATCGGGGCTGAGATCGGAGTAAACCGATCGGAGTCCCGCTGCACTAACGGGTAACACGATTCGTAATGAACTGGGATGAGAAATCCGATGCCGAACTGGTCAGGTTGTTCAAATCCGGCGATACCGCTGCGTTTGATGCCATCGTGCTGCGCTTTCAGGACCGCATATTCCGACTGGCCTGCGTGTGGCTCTACGACGAGCAGTTGGCGGCCGATGCGGCCCAGGAGGTGTTTGTCCGGAGCTATAAGGGGCTGCGCTCGTTCCGCTTCCGTTCAGCCCCGTTTACCTGGCTCTATCGGACCACGGGGAATGTCTGCCGGGAGTTCAATCGCATACGGCGGCCCGAGTCGCTCGATCATGAACCGGTGGACTCGAATACGACGCCGGAGCGACACGCCGGGGATGACCAGCGCGCGCGGCGGGTCCGGGAGCTGGTGGCGGTGTTGCCGAAGCGACAACAGGAGGTCGTGATGTTGCGCATCTTCGAAGACCTCTCGGTCAGGGAGACGGCACAGGCGATGGGTTGCCGTGAGGGAACGGTCAAGGCGCTGCTGCACAAGGCAGTCAGCCAGCTGAAGCTGAACATAAAACAGACGGGAGTCGAGCGTGACTAAAGGATTGGACCAGCTAAAACGGGACTATCGGAAGCTCCGCGCCCCGGCATATCTGGCGACCCGTATCGGCGCTGAGGTCGCCGGACGGGGCGCCCGTTCGCGCCGGTGGATACCGGTCACCGCTGCCGCCACGGCCATCGCCGCGGCGGTCTGGCTGGTGCCGAATCTGTCGCAGCGGCAGCCGCCGGGGTCCACTCTAGCGAGCTCTCCATCGTTTTCAACGCTGGCGGCGCTAAGACCCGCTACCCCGTCAGTCAAAACGCCGGGTCTGTCTCAGCTGCGCGGCGTCACGATGCCGGCGCTGTCAGCCAGACCCAATCTGCAACGACAACCGGAGCCTCAACCGAAATCTCAACCAAGAACCGACAAACCACAGTCCCGTATTGATAACGAGGGTTCCCACCTCGAGGAGAAGGATCATGCGCACGTTTAAGACGATTGCAGTCAGTATCACCGCCACGCTGTTGTTGGCCGGCGCGCCCGGCGCCCATGCGCAAACGCAGGATGACCTGCGTCTGATGCAGGCCTTTCTTTCGATCATGACCGACTATTTCGAGATTATCGAGTCGACCTACGATGTCGCCTCGAGTCCCGAGAAGGCGGCCATCATGCAGATGCAGAAGATCAAGGAAGTCTATGAGGAGCGGGGCGAGAAGGTCCGCTCGGTCGAGGTGTTGAGCGAGATTCTGGATCGAAGCAGTAACCCGGCCATCCGCAATGCCGCCTTTATGCTGCTCGGTGACACGCTGAAGGATGCTGGCCGCACCGATGAAGCGCTTGAGTATCTGCGGCGCGGATTGGCAGAGAACATCCAGGCGGCTGAATAGCCGACGACGGTTGTAGCTCCTGGCAATCGAGTTTATGTATGCGGACAAGATCATCCCGTTTATCAACTTCCCGTGACCTGTCCAGATATGGACCGGCGGGGGTGCCGGTCGCAGCCGGCACCCCTGACCTCCTGATCTGACAAAGGGCCCGCAAGGGCCCTTTTTTTGGTTAATCTAGCGTCCAGTATGGATTTTCCACAGACAGTTTCGACTCCTGTGCTGACGGGCCATCCGGTCGCAAATGCTGAGCTGCGTGGCGCGCGGTGTGTGCAGTGAACGCACCAGCGTCTCAGGCGATCCCTCTGGTCATTGCGGTTACAGGACACCGCGATCTGGTGCCGTCGGAGGTGCCGGGGATCCGCGCAGAGATCAGGGCGCTACTGGAGATGTTGCGGGACCGCTACCCGGACCGGCGGCTGAGGGTGATGTCGCCGCTGGCCGAAGGGGCGGATCGAATAGCTGCGGAGTGCGCACTGGAACTTGGGATCGATCTGACCGTGCCGCTGCCGATGCCCAAGGCGATGTATGTGGATGATTTCGCCACCGCGCAGTCGCGCGAGCAGTTCGAGACGATGTGTTCCCGAGCCAGCGAAGTATTCGAACTGCCGCTCACCCGAGGCATGACCAAGCGCCAGATCGCGTCACCGGGCCCGGCACGCAACCGCCAATATGCCCAACTCGGCGTCTTTCTTTGCGCCCACTGCCATATCCTGCTCGCGGTCTGGGATGGCAAAGTGACCGAGGATCTGGGTGGCACCGGACAGGTGGTCAAGTTTCATCACGACGATATCATGCCCGGCTACACCTCCAGTAATGTAGCGACACAGCAGATGCTGGTGGACGATGAGAGCGATCTGGTCTATCACATTGTCTGCTCGCGGGATCGACCGGGTGGTGCGCCGCTGCAAGGCCTCGAACCCCTGCAGAGCTTCTGGTTCACCAATGATCGCGACCACTCACGCAGCCGCGAGATCCCGGCACAACATAAGCTGATCTTCCAGCGCAGCGCTGAGTTCAGTCGCGATGCGATGCGTTTTGCCGACGAGATCGAAGCCAACAAATATCCGCTGTTCGAGCCCCACCAGCGCAGCGAGCTGCCGTCCGGAGTCGATGACATCAATCGTCTGTTCTGTATCGCCGACGGGCTGGCGATCCGTTATCAGAAGAAGACCCTGTTCGCGTTGCGCGTGAGCCACGTGCTGGCGTTTTTGATGGGCCTGATGTTCATCCTGTATATGGATATCGAGACCTGGCCGTACTTCATGGTCGCGTTCCTGGTGTTTTTTCTGGTCGCGGCGGGACTGCAGACTCTGGGCCAGCGCCGTGGCTGGCATCGCAAGTATCTGGACTACCGCACGCTCGCCGAAGGGTTGCGGGTGCAGTTCTATTGGGCCGTCGCCGGCGTCGCGAATGAGAACGTCTCGAAGTTCGCCCATGACAATTTTTTGCAGACCCAGGATTCAGAGCTCGGCTGGATACGCAATGTGATGCGTGTTGCCGGGACGCGCTGCGATGTCCAACCGAACAAGGCCCAGGCTGGTCTCGATTTCGTACTTGGCGAGTGGATCGGCGACGAGGACAGCGGCCAGCTGGGATATTTCGCCAAGAAGGCTGTCGACAGGATCGCGCGTAATCGGCTGACAGAGCGACTGGGCCAGCTGAGCCTGCTGACCAGCGTCGCGGTGGTGTTGTCCTTTGTGGTGATGGGCTCGGGGATGCCGGAGGCCTGGATCAGCCCGCTGACGGTGGCCATGGGAACGCTGCTGCTGCTGTACGGAATACGCCAGGGCTACGGATACGCCACCGCCGAGAAAGATCTGATCAAGCAATATCAGTTTATGCACCGTATTTTTCAGAACGCGCGTCTGCGACTCGACAAGACCGACGATCCGGTAGAGCAAAGGCTGATCCTGCGGGCGCTGGGCGGGTCTGCGCTGGACGAACACGCGGAGTGGCTGCTGATGCACCGTGACCGGTCTGTCGACCAGGGCGAGATCTGGCGTATGGGCAGCTAGAGCGCACCCCGGCCGTCAGGATGGATTGGACCGGAAGCAGTATGGCCGGCTGGACGCCAGGTCGAGGCGATCCCGGCGCGTTGCTGTCCGAGGATCAGTGATCCGTGCTATCTGACTCAGGTTTTGCCGGGATGTGCCGGAGAGCACGAGCCTTCTCCACGGGTTGCTCCAACACGGTTGCAAAGCACCAGGCGCGCATGCATCCGGTCCTCCCAAATGGTCGTGGGCAGTTCGCCGCAAAGCGACAGATACCGGTCATCGTCGATGTGTGATCTTTGTCCATAATCGAAATCCTGGCGGCTGCCTCTGGTTGCTCACGCTGCGGTCTTCCAGATCCTGGACGTCCGCCCGATGGGCTTGTTGCCGAGTCTCTACTCAATAAGTCGGCCATCGCGCGGTGATCTTTAGTCCTTAGGCCGAGGGGTCGAAATACGTCGGATCCGAATCTCGTCCGGGATTGACGAAAAATCGCTGCTGCCTTTGCCGGAAAGATGTTCAGACACGGGTTGTGCCCGCCTGGTCAGGCGCCGGCTTCCGTCCTTGGTTCACAATCCCTGTAAAGTCATAAAGTTGCGCCCTTCCGGCCCGAGAACTCATAATTCGCGTTCTGACCGAACCATCCGCGTCTGGCCTGATCAAATAGCCCAGACACCCATCTCAATCCTCAAGAGAAATCCTGATGACGCGAAGTTTCAAACGCTACCTGTTGATCGCGGGCATCTTTGCAGTGGCCATCGGCGGCGCCGTCGCGCTGAGCCAGATGAAGCCGCCGCCGGAGAAGAAGGAATCTGCCAGCGTCGATCTGCTGGTCGACGTGATGGTATTGACCGCCGAGACGGTCAGGTTCGAGGTCCAGAGCCAGGGCACCGTGCGGCCGCGCACCGAGACTGTGCTCAGCGCGGAGGTGTCCGGTGCCATCGTCAGCATCTCGCCGAAGTTCATCCCCGGAGGCGTGTTCGCCGAAGACGAGGTATTGATGCGTATCGATCCGACCAATTATCTGGTCGCGGTTGATCAGGCCAGGGCGCTGCTGGCCCAGCGTCAGATCGAATTCGATGGCGCGCGCAGATTGCGCGAGCAGGGCTATCGCGCCGAGGCGGAGCTGGCCTCGGCCAAAGCCGCGTTGGCCTCGGCCGAGGCTGAGCTGGTGCGCGCGCAGCGTAATCTCGAACGGACCTATATCCGCTTGCCCTATGCCGGCATGGTCCGGGCCAAGGAGACCGATCTCGGCGAATACGTCAATGTCGGCAGCCGTCTGGGTGTCGCATTTGCAACCGATTATGCCGAGATACGTCTGCCGCTGACCGACTCGGACCTGGCCTTTGTCGAGCTGCCGACTGCGGCCGATGTGGTCGGCGGTGATGGGCTCGGGCCGAAGGTGAGGCTTTCTGCGATGCAGCGCGGACAGTCCCGTGCCTGGGAAGGGCGCATAGTGCGCAGCGAGGGTGTGGTGGATGAAAATACCCGGGTCACCTACGCGGTCGCCCAGATCGAAGACCCTTACCGTCTGCACACCGTCGACAGCGACGTGGCGCCGCTGCCGATGGGCACCTTCGTTGCGGCCAGCATCGAGGGCGCTACCGTGGACGGCGTGATCCGGGTGCCGCGCAGCGCGTTGCGCGGCAACGGACAGCTGGTGATCGTCGATGGCGACGATCGGCTGGAGATCCGCAATGTGACGAAACTGCGCGCTGACGCCGAGTATGCCTATCTGGTAGGCGGCGTGGCCTCGGGCGAGCGTATCAGCCTCACTGTGATCGAGAATCCGATCAACGGCATGCGCGTGCGCACCGAAGACGATCCGATCGACCAGCGGGTCGCCACCGAGACCGAGCAGGAGCAGGTGCCGTGACTCCACGGGGGGTAACCAACCTCAAGGGCATTATCGCGTGGTTCGCCAGCAACCACGTCGCGGCGAATTTGCTGATGTTTTTGATCATCGCCTTCGGCGTGGTCTCGAGCTTCAGCATCCGCAAACAGACCACGCCCGACTTCGAGTTGCGCAATGTCCAGGTCCGGGTGCCGTATCTCGGTGCCGCGCCACAGGAAGTGGAAGAGGGCGTGGTGATCAAGATCGAGGAGGCGATCCAGGATATCGATGGCATCGTAAAGATCAATTCGACCGCGGCTGAGGGTCTCGGCACCGTCACTGCCGAGGTCGCCACCGGCGAGGATATCAATGAGATCCTCGGCGAGATCAAGACCCAGGTCGATGCCATCGCGACCTTCCCGGGTCTGACCGAGAAGCCGGTGATCTACAAACAGGAGATCCCGATCCATGTCGTGTTTGTCTCGATCCACGGCAACATGGATGCGTTTGCGCGCAAGGCACTGGCTCAGCAGGTCCGGGATGAATTGATGACCATGCCGGAGGTCAACCAGGTGCAGTATCTGGGCGACCGCGACTACGAGATCAGCATCGAGGTCTCGGAGCATGTGTTGCGCAAGTACGGGCTGACCATGAGTGAGGTCTCCCAGGCGGTCAGGGATTCCTCGGTCGATCTGCCCGGCGGCACGATCAAGACCGACGGGGGCGACATCCTGTTGCGCACCGAAGGGCAGGTGTATACCGGTCTGGAGTTCGCGCAGCTGGTATTGCGCACCTTCCCGGACGGGACCCGGCTCACCCTCGGCGATATCGCCACTATCAACGACGGCTTTGTCGAAACCGATGGCTACGGCCGTTTTGACGGTGAGCCGAATGCATTGCTACGGGTGCTCGCAGGCGGCCAGCAGAACGAGCTGACGACCGCCCATGCGGTCCGCGAATATATCGAGGAGCGCGCCGAGAGCCTGCCCGAAGGGATCAGCATGGACGTGTGGATCGACCGGTCCCACTATCTGCAGGGCCGGCTGGACATGATGCTGAAGAACATGCTCCAGGGCGCTGTGCTGGTGTTTATCATCCTGTCGCTGTTCCTGCGGCTAAAGATCGCGATGTGGGTGATCGTCGGCATCCCGATCGCTTTCCTCGGCACGCTGTGGCTGATGCCGCTGGGCCCGTGGCCGGTGACCATCAATATGGTCAGTTTGTTCGGATTTATCCTCGTGCTGGGAATCGTGGTCGACGATGCGATCATCATCGGCGAGAGCATCTACACCAAGATCCGCAAGGACGGCCACACGCTGGATAACGTGATCAAGGGCGTAAACCGGGTGGCGGTGCCGGCGACTTTCGGTGTGCTGACCACGATCGCTGCGTTTGCGCCGATGTTGTTTGTCGGCGGGATCGCGGGTGCTTTTTTTGAAGCCATGTCGATGGTCGTGATCCTGTGTCTGATCTTCTCGCTGGTCGAGTCCAAGCTCATCCTCCCGGCCCATCTGGTCCACACCAAAATTACGCCGATTGATGATGCAGAGATCTTCCGGCCCTATCGCGAAGTGCCCTTTTACCGATGGGTGCCGCGTTTTTTTCAGCGTCTGAACCGGAACATCCATGTCGGTCTGCGCAACTTTATCGACCAGCGCTACCGGCCACTGCTCGAAAAGGCCGTGGACAACCGCGGAGTGACCTTTAGCCTGTTTGCCGGCGTGCTGGTTTTGACGTTCGGATTGATGAACAGCGGAATCGTGCGGACTGTGTTGTTCCCGGATGTCCCTGGAGACTTTATCCAGGTGCAGATGACAATGCAGAACGGCACCGCGCCGCAGATCCGCAACGCTGCGCTCGACCGGCTCGAACAGGCGGCGCTGGAGCTCAACGAAGCCTGGGTGGCCGAGAATCCGGATGCTGATCCGCCGATCAACCATCTTGGCGTTTTTACCCAGGGCGATACCGGTGGGCAGATTTTCGCGGAGATGCCGATGGACGAAGATCGTCCGCTGAACGGCGAGGACATCGAGATCATGTGGCGCGATCGCGTCGGCGAGATCGCGGGGGTCAAAGAGCTGACATTCTCTGCCGGCACCAATATCGGCGGTGATGCGCCGTTGAGCTTCAATCTGATCGGCTCGAATTATGAGACGCTGGAGGCGGCTGCCAGAGAACTGGAGGCAAAGCTCGGCGAATATGACGGTGTGCTGGATATCCGCAATTCGATCGCCAGCGGTGGCGAGGAGATCAAGCTGTCGATCAAGCCCGGCGCCGAAGCCCTTGGACTGAGCATGTCGTCGCTTGGTCGTCAGGTGCGCCAGGCGTTCTATGGTGAAGAAGCCCAGCGGATCCAGCGTGGCAAAGACGAACTCAAGGTGATGGTGCGCTACCCGGTGGACGAGCGGCGTTCGATAGCTGATCTCGAGAACATGCGGATCCGCACCGACAGCGGTGACGAGGTACCGTTTGCGTCGGTGGCCGAGGTCAGCTTCGGCCAGGCCTATTCATCGATACAGCGACAGAACCGCAAGCGCGTAGTCACCGTTTCGGCCGACGTGGACGCGGAAGAAGTCGAGCCCAGCGCGATCATCGAGGAAATATCCGAACAATATATCCCGGAGCTGCTGGCACGTTATCCCGGTGTCAGTTATGGCCTCGAGGGCGCGAGCCAGGAACAGCTCGAGCTGGTACGGAATCTGAGCGTTGCTTCGCTCGCTGCGCTGTTCCTGATCTATGCATTGATCGCCATCCCGCTGCATTCCTATTGGCAGCCGCTGATCATCATGTCGGTTATCCCGTTCGGTTTGATCGGTGCCGTGATCGGTCATGTCGTGATGGGTAGCGCGATCAGCATGTTCTCGCTATTCGGCCTGATTGCGTTGGCTGGCGTGGTGGTCAATGACAGTCTGGTCATGGTGGACTTTATCAATACGGCGAGACGCGACGGTGCCCCTGTCAGGCAGGCGGTCATAGAGTCCGGAACGCAGCGGTTCCGCGCCATCATCCTGACCTCATTGACTACGGCTGCCGGTCTGATGCCGATCATGCTGGAGAAGAGCGTGCAGGCGCAGTTTGTGATCCCGATGGCTATCTCGTTGTCCTTCGGCATCATCTTTGCGACGGTGATCACGCTGTTCCTGATTCCGGCGCTGTATGTGCTGCAGATCGACTTTGGCCAGCGCATGCGGGCGCTCAAGAATCTGTTGCTGGGCAGAGACCCGGCGCGGGAATCCGAAGCGATCGATGCCGGGTAGCCTGGTTTTGAGCCGGGCCGGCGGGCGCTCGTAGTCGATGGATCGGGCCGTGAATTCGGTGCGTCGGAGCGGACTGCTCTCTGCTCCTGCATTACGTAACAGCAGCGGATGTGCCTGCTGTGCTCAGCCTCCGGAGCGGTACTGGTCGGCCAGGTTGTCCCAGTCTACCGGTCCCTGATCGAAACGATAATCGAGACGTTTCAGAACGATGTCCCATGCACCGTCAAAATACGCGTAGACTTCGTCCCAATCGGGCCCATCCCCCCACAGTGAGTGACGGAGTCGAAGCGCGGTCGCGTCGTCGCCGGTCACCGAGAACGTGAGATCGACCACGGTCCGCATCGCGCGGATCCGCGGCCAGCGCGGCGGCGCAGTCCATGTAAACGCGAGACGTTGGCATTCTTCGATGGCCAACAATCTTGCCCCTTCCTCGCCACGTTGGCCCGGTGGGTTATCGGGCATGAACAGGAGTTCATAGCGACCGTCGACCTGAAGCTCGATCCGGGCACGTCGCGCGAAGAATGACTCCAGGCCCGGCTCGGTTGTCCATGCCTGCCAGACCTGTCGGATGGGCGCCCGGATGACGATCTCTTTGACGATTGCGCGATTGGTGGTCCGTCTGTCCATAATTCCACTCTAGTCGGAGGTCGGCGCGATTTCCGCCCGGACAAGGGCATCGACCTGCGTGATCTCATCAGCACTCAGCGGCTTGTACCCACGGAAAAAAGGCCAGCCATAGCCCCAGCGGAACCGGGTCGGCAGATAAGGCGTGCCGCCGACTCGGACCCCGGCCAGCATCAGCGCGGCAATTTCCGGCTCGCCGACCGCAGCCACGCATGCGCGCAAGGCCTGATCGGCTGCGGCGCGCTGATCGCGGGTTCCGCCTTGCCAGTAAGCACGGTCGTGCTGATAGCAACAGTCAAGCCATAAGGTCTTCTGGCTGGGCGTGCCGTCCGGAAATGCACTGCAGCCATCCGAGGTAAACGGAGCGAGATCCGCGAATACAGTCGGGGCGTAAAGGAATGCCAGGAGGACCAGGCGATTTCTAGTCCTTTCCCTTTTCTTCTTCATCGTCCGTCACCGCATCGACGACCGCGCCACCGGCCTTGACCGGGACCTTCGCTGCCTCCACGGCCACCGTCGCGGCGGTGCCCACCACGGTGCCGACGACCATTGCGGTCATACAACCCTGGAGCATCAGGCCGATCATGAGGACGATGACTATTTTTGGCATGGGGATCCCCGGCAGACTGGTCGCGACGAGTATACGCAATCTTTGCCCGCACCCGGCGCTGGCGCGCAAGCGAAGTGCGAGAGAGGCCTGCGCCGGGGCGCGATCATGTCGCGCTGGGGCCGGGCCACTCTCTGCGCAGCAGACCCAGAAAGACCGTATCGTGCATCTTACCCGACTGATGCCAGCGTTCTCTCATCAGGCCTTCCCGGACAAATCGCTGGCGCTCGAACAGCCGCAATGACGGTTGATTGTCCGGGTCTATGTCGGCTTCGAGCCGGTGCAGGTCCAGCGCCCCGAATGCGAACCCGATCAGCAGTTCGAGGGCTTGTGTGGCGTAACCGGAACCCCATGCGGATCGGGCCAGCGCGATCCCCAGTTCAGCACGTCGATGCCTCAGATCGATATTGAGCAGGGTACAGGTGCCGATCACCTGGCC
>JBATKC010000340.1:0-7086 GCA_049669065.1 Gammaproteobacteria bacterium | reverse complement strand
CAGGTGCCGATCACCTGGCCTGTCTCTCGCGGGCAGATACCCCACTGAAACAGGGTTCTCGCGGCAAACAGGCGATGGATTTCGTCCAGCAGCGCCGTCGCGGCGGCCAGATCCGGGAGCGATGGCGAACTCCAGAACTTTGTCACCGCGTCGTCGCCAAAGATCGTCAGCAACGCTGGCGCATCTTCCCGGGTGAGCCAGCGCAGATCCAGCCGGCTTGCGGACAAAGTCGGAAGCGTCTGCCCCCATTCATGGCCTGTCATCGTCGCTCCGGGCACCCCTGTCTGTGATCAGCCTGTCACTCGATATTTATCGGCCGGTCTGTTGCAGCATGCTGGCCTCAGCCGCGGGCCTCATTCAATCTTCGATCCCTTGCCGACGATTTCTGTGTTCCTCAGTTTCAGATAGGCGGCCTTAATCACATCGGCACCATATTTGCGCTCGAGCCTGCGGATCGCAAAGTGTCCGCGAGCCATATCCTGGAAGTGGGATATAAAGATCGTATTGACCAGGCCGCCACCCACCGCGCCCAAGACCGGGATGGTCTGCGCCATCGCTTCTTGTGTCACCACCACGCCAAAGCGGGCGGCCACCGCCGCGACAAGGCGGACCAGGGGTGGCGCGCTTGCCTTACCGAGGCCATGCGACGCGACATACTGGAGAGCGTCGTTGACGGCCTTACCCAGGGCCACACGCACACCATAATATGTGGTCTCAGCCGCATCATCTTTGCCCGAGACGCGGCTCCCCATCGCAAAGACCTGCATACAATTCATCGCGGTCTCGGGATCCTGCGGCGACTCGCCTTCCGCCCGAGCGATATCAGCGATGGATCGCAACATTATGCCGGTGGTCAACGGCAGCTCCACTACCAGTGTCTGCAGGCCAAAAAAACCGGCGACGGCCCCGGTCGTAAGCGCCGCTGCCTTGTGCAACCCGGGGCTGGCCGGGGTCTGCTCCTGCCCCTGGATGCTCCATATCGAACTCTGCAGGACCAGTTCGATCGGCATTTGACTCGATTTGCTCACCACATTGACCACAGATTCCGGCGCCTTCCTGCTCAACTGCCGGGTAACCGCCTCCACCGGCATGCCGGCGGCAGAACTCAATTGCACCCACCACGACGGATTCTCGAGCGTCGTATACGCCTGGTCGAGTATCGCCAGCTCAGTTTGGGTCAGCGGCATGTCAGATAAACCTTTGCAAATCGGCAATAGAAGACAGGGTGCAAAGTTGCGTGCCTCTCAGTCACAGCCTTACCCTTGCGCAGGATATGAGTGGTCATCCACCGATCAGTCTGCGCTTGTCAGCCGATCGCATCTGCTTGATCGCATATTCTCTCTTCAAGGCAGCGCTGCGGTCGTCAGCCGCTTCGCGATAGACCAGCTCGACGGGCAGTCGGGAC
This sequence comes from Gammaproteobacteria bacterium, assembly GCA_049669065.1. GTDB lineage: Bacteria > Pseudomonadota > Gammaproteobacteria > Steroidobacterales > XN24 > CAMYOC01. The sequence goes on along the minus strand of JBATKC010000340.1, from coordinate 5,681 downwards.
CGCGTGTAGCGGGCCCCGTTGCCGGCATTGTGCCGCAGCAGACGCGCTTCCACATCCTTTGCGATGCCTGTGTACAGGCTGTGATCCGAGCAGCGGAGGATGTAGACGTACCAGTCGGAAGACATCGGCATTACGTTGCTGACAGGCGCCGATCAGCTGACGGAGCCGGGGCAGGGCGCGATGCGCAGGTCTTTAGTTGAGACAGCACGGACTCTGACGCCAAAGCTCTCGATGTTGGTGAGCGTGTCATTGTGGTGCTGGATGATCTGCGCGGCGGACAGTTGGGCATTGGCCTCGGTGGTATGCGCGTCCTCGACCAGCACCACGGGGTAACCGAGCGCCAGGGCCCGGCGGGTCGTCGTGTCGACACAGAATTCGGTGTGCATCCCGCAAATGACAAGATCGGTAATGCCATGTTCTTTTAGTCGCTCATGCAACTCGGTGAGATTGAATGCGTCGGGTGTCGTCTTGCGGATACGCAGATCCGTCGGCGCGATGAGGAGCCCATCAGCGATTTGCCATTCCCGGGATCCGGCCGCCATAAATCCGGATTCCGATTCATGCTGGACAAAGACGACCACGGCACCGGCAGCGCGCGCCTTCTCCGTCACCGTGTTGATCCGGCCGATGACCTGTTGCGACTGGAACGCAATGTGTTCGCCTTCGCACAGACCCTGTTGGACGTCGATGACAAGCAGTGCTGTCTTCATGGATTCACGATCCCGTTGGCTGTCGGTTTTGCCATCCAATGCCGGTATGCGGGGATAAGAGATCAAGGGGGACGTTACCCGCAAGCTACTGATAAGTATGAGCGTAGGGTGTCTCAGCTCCCCTGCCAGTCGCGAAGTCTACAGCCAGAGTCGGCCTTCCATCGGCAGGCCTTTCGAGTACCTCAATGTGCCGCGCAGGAAGCGGTAGATCAGCCAGACAGGAAACATGGCCGACACGCCGACCAGTAAAAACGTCACGATGATCGACAGTGGCGCATCGGTGCCGACGCCCGCGAGCCCGGCGAACAGAACCAGGTAGCCGATCGGTATCGCGGCGACGATCATGACGCAGGTAGTCAGCTGCCATTTTATATGCGTGGCCAGCCATGGCGTCGTGACTGTCCTGCGCACCGCGAGCAGATAAATCGGGGATGCCACGAGCGCGAGTGGCATCACAAACGGGACCCATTGCAGGATGTAGCCCCAGCGCACCAGGTCTTTTTCCTTCTTGTCGGGTGTCACTACTGGTTCGGTCATTGCGTTTCACCCTGGGTGCTCACAATAGTTGACCTCGGGTAGCCAAAAAATGTGTCACCGAACATCGTCATCACGGCTGTTTGGATGCCCAGATCGCCAGCTTGTGACGTATCGATTGCTGCGAGACCTGGTCTTCCGGGATCGGCGTGAGCAACTTGTCGTGGACGAGCAGGCGATAGATATACTCGAGTTTTTCGTTGGCCGAGTCCGTCGGTTCCCACTCGACGGCGCCGCGTTTTTCGCCGTACTCGCAGCCGATGGCGATAGCCTTCTTGACCAGTTCTTTCTCGTTCTTCAATTTTTTCATCGGTATCTCGAGAGAGTGAGATCAGAGACCTGTCATCTCTCTGGCCCCCGGTGTCTTGTCATGTGAGCGGCGCCGCAACAAAGCATATGAAAGAAATCGTCCCGAACACAATCCAGGACAGATGCTTTCCGTGACTCGCGATAAGGGCGGTCACCGCGGTAACACCGAAAGTCGCGCCGACGATGTTCAGCAGATTCGGTCTCGATGCGTCTCCGAGCTGCACCAGGATCATGATTGCAGCCAGTCCGCACCAGGCGATGGTCGTCAGGTGCCAGGCAAAGCGAAGCGTCCGCCGGGTAAAACGATCACTCCCGAATAGTCTGGGAAGCGGTTGTCGGAAGAGCCGGATCAGGATGTATTTCTCGCCCAGCACGGAGTGGGCAAGGCCAATACCAAGAGCAAGGCCGGCGGCGACAATAAGCACGAGTGACTTACCAGGGCAAAGGGAAGCGGCGACTCTGTGGCTCCAAGCTGCAGCACACATGATTCCCACGATAGAAGAAAAGGGGCTCCGGCTCCAGGTTTGATGCCGCTGAGCGGCCTGGATTGAGAGAACGCGACCGCCCCGGGAGACGGGGCGGGGCAGGCGGATACGGCCGACGGCGGTCGGCGAGCGGGTTCCTTCGGCGTTGTGACCGATTGTGGCATAAATACTACAGCTTGATTCGCCGTGTTTCTGTTCCAAACAGGCCACAAAATCTCGACAAATCAATGAATAGCCCTGCATTCGGGTGTGACATCGGTATGTTTCTTTTGCAAAAAGACGACAAGCTCCTTTATAGTCCTTTCGGACACGAACAAGAACAAGTGGAAGTACAGACAGATGTTTCGCACTTACCAATTCAAGTCCGTATGACGGAAAGGAGAATGACGTTGTGAAGAAATCATATCTACCAAGACTCGCAGTGGTGGCTCAGGCCCTGATCTTCAGCAGCCTCGCCCAGGCGGAAATTCCGCTTGTCAGCGGGACCAACAATGATCTGAGCATGTACGGCTGGCTGAAACTGGACGCGACGTATCAGGACGACGACATGAACAGCAAGGTCGCGCCGCGCTTCGCCGTCGAGAGCGGCGATGAAGGGACCAATCTGACCGCGATGCACAGCCGTTTCGGCCTGAAGTGGGCCGGCCCGCAGATGGAGTATGGTTACAAGGTCGGTGGCGTTTTCGAGATCGATCTGTTCGACGGCTCGTCGAACAACCAGATGGATCTTCGCACCCGACTCGCTGCCTTTACGCTCTCCAACGGCACGTCGACCTGGCTGTTTGGGCAGCACTGGGATGTGTTTTCGCCGCTGGGTCCGACGACGCTGATGACAAACGGTTATCTGTGGCAGACGGGTAATCTGGGATTCCGTCGTGCGCAGGCACGCTACACCTACCAGGGAGAAGCCTGGAATTTTGCGGGCAGCATCAATGACCCCAGCACCGGAGGCGGCACCTCAGATGTCGACTCGCCGTTGCTCGAGGGCCGTGTGGGTTACGACTGGTCAGGCGCGAAGTTCGGCCTCTCCGGCACCTATGGCAAGGACGAGACCACGGTGTCCGGCACGGACGCTGACATCTGGGGCCTCAGTGTGGACGCTATGATCCCTGTCACCGCGGAGATCTCCTTCAAGGGCGAGGTGGCCACTGGCGAGGATCTCGGCGTATTCCTCGGCCGCGGCAAGGTCAACCCGCTGACGGAAGACGAACAGGAATCGGTCTCCGCCTGGGGCCAGTTCGTCTACTCGGGCGCCGACTGGAACTGGTGGATCGGCGGTGCAGTCGAGACCGTCGATGACACCAATTCAGGTGATATCGACGATACCTATGCGTTTTTCGGCGGCGCGCAGTGGAAGTTGAAGAGTGCGGTCACCGGCGGCAAGCCGATCCTGATCGGCGCCGAGCTGGCGAGCTTCAACAGCAGTACCGATGGCGGTGGCGATGATCCGGACTCGCTCCAGCTCATTCTCAGCGCGCAATACACGTTCTAGCCAGACGCGGATTTTCACAGGACTAGTTTGCGGGGCGGAGCCGTTGTCGGCTTCGCCCCGTTTCTGTCTGCAGGCCAGATATCGTCAGTGATCTGAGTCCCGCTAGCCGGCGTATTCCGTGTGAGCGTCTCCGTCGGATTAATGCCTCGATCCGGACCCTCCGGCGCAAGGCGCTGTGGGGGCGAACATAGTTGCGGGCCTGCCGCCAGGCGACCTCATGCAAGAATCCTCCTCCACTGCTCCAGCTTGTCCCCGAAACTCAATGAGGCGTGGGCCGGACTCGTCGACGGCAACCGGGCGTTGGGCAGGCTGGAATGTGTAGCCGACAGTTGGGGCAGTACATGTTTCAGATAGGACGCTTCGGCCTTGGCCCCGTTGAAATAGATCGCACCAATCTGTCCATGGCGAGCGAAGAACGAGGCGAAATTGTTCGGCACGATCGAGGATTCGACGATATCCGAATCCAGGCTGCTCGATCGGGTGCAGGCCTCCAGCACGTCCCACAAAGCAATCCGGTGCTCGATCAAACCTGAGCACCTTGCCGCGTAGGGCAGGCCGGCATCGATGCCGAACAGCCCTTCCATAATGCGCCAGAACGTGTTGCGCGGGTGGGCGTAATACTGCTGCGCGCGCAGCGACGCCTTGCCCGGTATCGAGCCCAGGATGAGGATTCTGGCATCGCGAGCCGAGATCGGCGGAAAACTTTGTACGAACGACATCGGACCTGGTGATAAGTGCGTGCAAGCAGTCCGGCAATCGGCAAGATCAGCCGGCGGGTTTGGTGACCTGCGCTAATGGCCCAGCCAAACGGCTGCCTGATGCCAGGGCGCTCTTGCGAAACACCTAGCCGCCACCCGCTTGCGCTGATCCGTCTGACAGCATCTGGGCCTCGACCGGGAATGCCGCTTCCAGCGCCGCTCGCATGATCAGCTGAACCGGCGCATTCTCGTCGTTGGAGACCATAAAGATCCCGACACCCCGCGCCGGGGCGAGATAGAGGAAGGAACGGAAGCCATCATCCTGCCCGCCATGGCTGGCGGCGAAGATCCCGCCCCAGGGAATACCGAGGTTCCATCCAAGGCCGCTCAAGCGTTTCGGATCCTCGGGCCAACTCCATGCCGACGACCACATCTCCTTCATCGACTCGGGCGACAGGATCCTCGCGCTACCGAAGGCACCGCCATCGAGCATCGCCATGGCGAAATTCCCCATATCGACAATGCTGCTGTTCAGGGTAGAACTCGGGGCGTGCCGCCGATTGTAAGGATAGTGCGCGGCGAGCTGCCGTTCGGGTGCGCCGACATGCCCCTTCACCCGCAGGTCCGACGGGATCTCGGACGCGATAAAGGAGCTGGTCCGCATCTGCATGGGTACAAACAGATGCGCCGCCATATAGTCCTCGAAAGACTCCTCGGCGACCATCTCGATCACCAGTCCGAGCAACTCGAAGCCGATATTGCTGTACTGACGATCCGTTCCGGGTGCGAACAGGAGTTCGCGATCCGTCTGTTCCTTAATCCAGCGCCACAGCGCCTCGGGGTCATGTTGAGGTTGGTCCCATTGATAGTCCTCGACATCCGGCATCCCGGCGGTATGGGTCAACAATTGCCGCAGGGTGATGTCCTTTGCCCGGGGATCGGCCATCGAGAAGAACGGCACGTGTTCTGTCACCGGGTCGTCGAGCGACAGCTTCCCGGCTTCCGCCAGTTGCATGATCGCGACCGCCACCAGCGGTTTGGACACCGATGCCCAATGCAAGACGGAGTCCGGGGTCAGCTTCTTGTCCGTGCCGAGTTCCGCCACGCCGTAGGCTTCCGCAAATACCAGCGCGCCGTCGGCGACGATCCCGACATTGAAGCCCACTATCTGTTCCTGCTGCAGCAGGGCCATATAGCGTGCGTCCAGGGCCTGGTGCGGTGGCCACGCGCTGTCGGCCGTAACGGTCTGCCACCCGCTGATGATCAGCACAAGCGACAGCGCGCCTCGGTTGGATAGGTTCATGATCAGACTGTCGGCCCCGTTTCCTGCTGTGAGTAGAGGTCAGTAGAAAGGTACTTGAGGCCGGTGTCACAAGCCAGCGTGGCCACGGTCCGTCGCGGACCGAGGCGTTGCGCGACGCGCAGCGCCGCGACGACATTGGCTCCGGCGGAT
>JBATKC010000339.1:0-8149 GCA_049669065.1 Gammaproteobacteria bacterium | reverse complement strand
TCTACGGCCAGCGCGCTGCCGCTGCTTGGCCTGCTCGGCCTGGGCTTTGTCGGACTCGGTGGCGGTGTTGCCGCCTGGCGTCGCCGGCGCAGCTGAAGCGTCCATGGGTGGATCGCCCCGGGTAAGTCGCCCGGACCGATCGCCTGACTAAAGCAGAGGGCGCCCCGCGGATAACGGGGCGCCCTCTCTTTTTTTGTGGCGCGGACGGGTGCCGCTACCGATCGGCCCGCAGATCGATGTTGCCCAGACGCAGGGCATTGAAAATTACCGACACCGAGCTGGCGCTCATCGCCGCGGCAGCGATCATCGGGTTGAGCAGCCATCCGGTCAGCGGGTACAGCACGCCGGCAGCGATGGGTACACCGATGGCGTTGTAGACAAAAGCCAGAAACAGATTTTGCTTGATATTGCGCATCGAGGCGCGGCTCAGCCGGATGGCCATGACCAGGGCTCGGAGATCGCCCTGGATCAGGGTTACATCCGCGCTCTCCATGGCGACGTCGGTGCCGCTGCCCATGGCGATGCCGACATCGGCCCGGGCCAGCGCCGGGGCGTCGTTGATGCCGTCTCCGGCCATCGCCACGACACGTCCCTCAGCCTGCAATTGCGCAATCGCCTCGCCCTTGCCCTCGGGCATGACTTCGGCGATCACCTTGTCGATGCCGAGCCGCCTGGCTACAGCCTCCGCGGTGCGGCGGTTGTCACCGCTCAATACAACCAGGCGCAGGCCGTCCGCCTGTAGCGCGTTTACCGCGGTGCTCGCGGAATCTCTCAGCGGGTCGCCCACCGCCAGCATCGCCTGCAAGTCGCCGTCTATCGCCACCCAGCTCACGGTATGTCCCTGATCGCGCCATTGATCCGCTCGCTGTTCCGTCTGGCCGACGTCGATGCCGATCCGCTTCATCAGCGTGATCGATCCGACGCAGACCGCGTGTCCATCGACCTGGCCCCGGATACCAAGGCCTTCGATGGCCTGAAACGAATGGGTGGTCGTTGGCGACAAGCCGCGCTCGGTAGCGGCGGCCACGATGGCCGCAGCCAGCGGATGTTCGCTGGCGGCTTCCAGGGCCGCTACCAGTTCCAGCACGCGATCTTCGGTGAGCCCGGCCAGAGATTGCATACCGACCAGCTCGGGCCTGCCCGCGGTCAGGGTGCCGGTCTTGTCAAAGACCACGGTGTCTACGCGTTGCAGGTTTTGGATGGCATCTGCGTTGCGGAACAGGATGCCGTGTCGGGCACCGCGACCGGTCGCTACGGTCACCGACATCGGCGTGGCCAGACCCAGCGCACAGGGACAAGCGATGATCAGTACGGCCACCGCGTTGACGATGGCGTAGGACAGACGCGGCTCCGGGCCGAACAGGGCCCAGACCGCAAACGCAGCGATCGCCACCAGGATCACGATCGGCACGAATACCGCGGCTACCTGGTCTGCAAGAGCCTGGACTTTTGCCCGACTGCGTTGCGCGGCGGAAACCAGTGCGACGATCCGCGCCAACATCGTGGCCTCGCCGACGCGCTCAGCGATCATCACCAGCGAACCGCGGCCATTGACGGTGCCGCCGATCAGCGCATCACCCGCGGTCTTGCTCACCGGCAACGCCTCGCCGGTGAGCATGGATTCGTCGACATCGCTGCGGCCCTGATCGACGCGACCGTCGACAGGGACTTTTTCACCAGGACGGATACGCAGGCGTTCCCCCGGCATGACCGCCGCCAGCGGGATGTCCTGTTCACGGCCATCTTCGTTGATCCTGCGTGCCATGGCCGGCGCCAGGTCGAGCAATTCGCGGATCGCGGCGCCGGTGCGGGCGCGACCGCGCAATTCCAGGACTTGCCCGAGCAGCACCAGCGCGATGATGACCGCGGCCGCCTCGAAATAGACCGCGACATCCCCCTCGGCGCTGCGGAACGAGGGCGGGAAATACCCCGGGAACAACGTGGCCGCCACGCTGTAGCCAAATGCCACGCCGACACCCAGACCGATCAGCGTGAACATGTTGGGTTTTCTGTTTGACACCGAACGCCACGCGCGGCGGAAAAACGGCAGCGCGCACCACAGGACGACGGGACTGGCCAGCAGGAACTCCAGCCAGTTCAATCGAGCCGTCAGCGCGGCCGGAAGGTGCGGCGCGAGCAACGGCCGGCCCATAGCCAGCGCCAGCACGGGGATGGAGAAGAACGCCGCGACCCACAGGCGCCGTGTCATATCGGCAAGCTCCGATTGCTCATCGTGGGCAGTCGGTGTGGAGGGTTCCAGCGCCATGCCGCACAACGGGCAATCCCCCGGGGTATCGCGGATGATCTCCGGGTGCATGGGACAGATCCAGGAAGTCGTTCCCGGCACCGGCAACGCGGGTTCCAGCGCCATGCCGCACTGCGGGCAATCACCGGGTTCACGCGCCTGAACGTCTGCATGCATCGGGCAAATCCAGGTGCCCGTCGCAGCGGTGACGCGCGGAGGCGTCGCGTGGCCCGATTGACCATCCCGGGCGTGATGGCAGCACGACTCGCTCATGGGCGGCATTCTACGCCCGCATGTGGGGAGGGAGGAGCGGGAGGGGGGAATACACCCCATTTTCCTAGCCGCTCAGCGACATATAGTTAAGCCAAGGGACACGAATGACACCGTGTCCCCTAAGCAGGGGGGCCGGTCCGGATTTCGCCGCGTCTGAATGTGGCGGAGCGGACTCAAGCGGCGGAATCGAAAGATCCCGCAGGAGACTCAAGATGAAGATGCGTTCAAGCGTGACGGTATTCATGGCAGTCCTGCTGGCCATGATTTCCTCAGATGTGATGGCCCAACGGCAGGGTGGCCAGCCCAACCGTGGTGGACAGGTTATGCGCCAACAGCAGGTCCAGCGCGACCGCGCCATGGACAGGGACCGCATGGCCCAGCGCAGCCAGCAGGTCGAGCGCAGCGCCAAGGCGGGGTCCCAGGCCGAGAAAGGTCAGGCCCGTCAGGGCGAGAAGGGTCCGCTGCAAGAAGGCAGCGGTGACCAGGACCAGCTCCGTGAACGCGATCAGATACGCGATCAGGATCGCACCCACCAGTCGGCCGAGACGGCGCATGGCGAGGCCATGTACGGGTCGGGGATGATGACGGAGCAGGAGCGAAATCGTTATCAGCAGCGCCTGCAATTGGCCACAACCGATGCTGAAAAGAGCCAGCTCAAGGCCGAACATCAGGCCATGATGCAAAAACGGGCGAAGCAGCTCGGCGTCGATCTGCCGCCGCCGGTAAAGGGGCAGGGCGCGACCGTCGAGGTCCAGGAGCAGAATCGCTATCGCAAGGAGATCGGCAATCCCGGAGACGGTGAGCAGATCCGGACGCGGAGCGAAGAACAGGTGCAGCACAGACTCGAGGATGCGGGCGTCGAGCCCGACGCCGACCCCGGGTCTGAATGAGGGAGAGAGGCAGGGCCGGCTCAGCCGGCCCTGTCTTCTTCGATTACCGGAAGCTGTACCTCGGCGCCGGGCGCGTCAGGCGCCCGGATGCCGGCTCACTGGAGATCTATCATGAACACGCGCCTTATTGCCCATCGTTGGGCCCATCGTTGGGCCCATCGTTGCGCCCAACGATGGCTGCTGCTGTTGGTTGTCCTGCCCGTCGCCGGGTTCGCGGCGGTCGAAGATAGCAGCACGAGCATCGGCATCGGCACCGAATACACCACCGGCGATTACGGCGGCTCATCCTCTGTCGAGGAGATTTATATGCCGCTAAACGGCAGCTGGAACAACGGACTGATCGGCCTGCGGCTAAGTATCCCGTGGGTCACCGTGCGTGCGCCGGAGGGCACGCTGGTCGACGGACCCGATGGCCAGCCCGTCGTCGGCGAAGGGCCGCGCCGGACCGAGAGCGGCCTCGGTGACGTGATTGCCGCCGTGACCTGGATCGACGCCCTGGATTACCCATCCGCCGGGCTATCGATCGACCTGAGCGGCACGGTCAAGTTTGGCACGGCCGACGAAGACAAGGGACTGGGGACCGGAGAAAATGATTATTCGCTACAGGCGGATCTTTACAAGTTCCTCGGTTCGACCACACTCATCATGACCGGCGGCTACACCATCCGCGGTGACCCCGGCGGATACGAACTGGACGATGTCTGGTTTGCCTCCGGAGGCGTCGCCTTTCGGGTCAGCGAGGATACCCGCAGCGGGATCTTCCTCGACTGGCGCCAGTCCGCGGTGCGTGGCGCAGACGATCCGGCGGAACTCAGCGGGTTTCTCAGCAAAGAACTGAATCAGAGCGTCGATCTTGCCGCTTATGCTCTGGTCGGGTTGAGCGACAGCAGTCCGGATTGGGGCGGTGGACTGAATCTGTATCGGCGATTCTGAACGTGTGCCCGGCACCCGCACCGGGCACATAAATTGTTGCGCTGCCATAAGATCAGGTTGACGCTGTCAGGGCAGTGTGGTCTGCTGCCGACCAAGCCGGGGGGCGAGTTCAGGTCTTGAGCCATGGCAGCAAACTGCGCCGTGGACCAAGGATCCGGGTATCCCTCCCGATCGCTCATCCAGCGCGCAGCGAGGCGACCCGAGCGGACCACGCCGATGGCAGCAGACGCCGACATTCCGATTCCAGAGAGCCCGGCAGCGAAGCCGCCTGATCGCACCGGGTCGCCGCGGATATGGGTGGTGTCCGGTTACCGGGCCGGTGAAAACACGCAGGTTTCGGCGCTGGCCGAACGGCTCGGATGCGCCTGGGCGCGTAAGGATCTGGAATTCAACAGCCTGGCCGGACCGATCGGACTGGCGCGCATGGTCAGCCGCTCCGGGCTGGAGTCCGAGCGCTCATCGATCCTTGCGCCACCCTGGCCGGACCTGGTCATCTCTGCCGGATTGAAGAACGAACCCGTCTGCCGCTGGATCAAACGTCAGAGTGGCGGCCGCACGCGGCTGGTTTTCCTCGGGCGGGTGTGGGCGCCGCGAGACGATTTCGATCTGATCGTGACGACGCCGCAATACCGTCTGCCGCGACTCGACAATGTGTTGCACAATCTGTGTACCCAACATCCGGTGACCACCGAACGTCTTGCCACCGAGCGCGGCCGCTGGCAGGCGCAATTCGGCCAACTGCCGTCGCCAAGGATCGGTGTCCTGGTCGGCGGTGACAGCGGGCCCTATGCGCTGGGCCAGCGCGCGGGCCGGCGTCTTGCGGCGGGCATCCAGACGCTGCAGCAGCAGATCGGCGGAACGGTGCTGGCGACCTCGAGTGCGCGTACCCGGCCGGTAGTGATGGACGTGCTGGAGGAGTGTCTGCCCGAGCCGCGATTTACCTATCGCTGGCGTCCGCGGGGGCGCAGCAATCCGTTTCTCGGCATCCTCGCCCACGCTGACGTTCTGGTCGTGACCTGCGACAGCATCGCGATGCTCAGCGAGGCGGCCGCTACCGGCAAGCCGGTCTATATCTTCCGTATGCCGACCGAGGGGGCGGAAGACGTGACGCTCGCGATCAGACTCTACCGGGCACTGATGCGCTGGGGGCCAAAAAAGTTGTCGCGCGATCAGTCGCTCTGCCACCGGGGCCTGGTCGAGGCCGGTTTCGCCAGCTGGCTGGGTGACCCGGAGCCGGTCGCCAGATACTCGCCGCAGGATGAGATCGCTGGCACGGTCGCGCGCGTCCGCGCGCTGATCGACGTCGCGGACGCTACAACGGAACCGTCCGCGTCTGTGTCTCTGCCACCGCGCCCTGCGACAGCCGGTAGACGCGATCCGCGATCTCTGCAAGGGCCGATTGATGCGATACCGCCAGGATCGTGATGTCTCGCTTCAGCGTCTGCAGCGTGTCACAGATCGCTTTCTCGGTAGCCGGATCCAGCGCGCTGGTCGCCTCGTCGAGGATCAGCAATTTCGGGTGATGGGCCAAAGCCCGCGCGATCATCACCCGCTGACGTTGACCGCCGGACAGACGTGCTCCGCGTTCGCCGACGACGCTGTGGATGCCCACGGGCATGCGCGTGACAAAGTCCCAGGCACCCGCGGCCTTGAGCGCCTGTTCCACATCGGACTCATCCAGCCCCTCGGCGCCGAGCGTGACGTTGTGCATCACGCTGTCGTGCAGCAGCAGGCTCTCCTGAGGCACGTAGCCGATGCTGCGGCGCCAGGCCGCCATGTCCAGCTCGTCGAGTGGACGGCCGTCGATCAGTACACGGCCACTTGTCGGCTTGATCAGACCTATGACCAGGTCGGCGATGGTGGTCTTGCCGGCGCCTGACTCTCCCACCAGACAGGTCAATTCACCGGCCGGTATCTCTACCGAGACGTCGTCAAGCACCACATGATCGCCATAGACGAAGCTCACGTCCCTGAGCTCTATCGCCTGCTCCAGCAAGGGTTGCGACTCGCCGGTGTGCGTCTCGGCGTGGCCGCGCGCGTCGGCGATGGTCTCCTGGATCGCCCAGTAGGCGCTCTCCGATATCACCATGCGCTGATATTGCTTCTGCACCTTGCCGGCCTGTTTGAGCAGGTTCGCCAGCACCAGCGCCATAAACAGAATCGTCGGCAGATCGACCTGGAACTGCATCAGTGCCAGGTAGATGCCGCCAGCGAGGACGATGGTGTACATCGGCTCCTGCGCCGCTTCCAGCGCCGCATCGCCAAGCACCTCGCGGCGCAGGGATTCCCGGAGCTGGTTGTTCTCGACACTGAGTACTTCCTCGGCCGATCCTTCCCGGCCCATGGCCTTGAACGTCTTGACCGACTGCAGGATGTCGGTAAGGGTGCCCAGCAATGAACGATACCAGCGGGTCTGACCCTTGCCGCCGCGTTCGGCCATGCGCACAAAGTAATGCGACGCGGCGACGATGACGAAACTGGCGACAAAACTGATCAGGGTCGCGCGCCAGGAGACCAGTAGAGCCACGGTGGTGTAGACCCCGGCCTCGACGAACAGTGCGAGCAGACGGACCGCAAACACATAGGCATTGGAGGCGCGCCAGGCTTCTGTGGCCATGGAGTTGGCCAGTTTACCGGTCGACTGATTGACGAAATACTGCCAGCGCGAATTGGTGATCGCCTTGAGCAGATCGGTACGCAAGCCGGTGCTGACCTCGGCGGCGATGTAGCCGCTGCGTTGTTTGGCGAAGAACACCAGCAGCGCTTTGAAAAACACCACGGCGACGATTACCGACAGCAATACGCCGATCGACGGTGACACGCCGATCGTATCCAGGGCATCGAAGATAAAGCGGGACAGCGCGCTGTCTGACTCACCGCCCGCGGACGATTCCAGCGTGATGTTGAGCAGGGGTAGCAGCGCCGAAAGACCGATCCCATCAGCGACGCCTGCCAGCAACAGCGCGGCCACCAGCACCACACTCTGGCCCGGGTAGCGTCTGACAAATTCCCTGATCAGCCTCATGGGCCGACCCAGGGAAAAAATGGACGGGGGATGGACACTTTCGGTGCGACCGGTGGCCTGGCGGCAACCGCTCCTCCATAATTCGGCCGACGGCCTGTCGATGAGGGGCGTCGTAGCCGGCGTCATGGCCGGCAAGGACGGATTTTTATCGTGGTCGCAGTTTAAGGTCGTCAGGCATGCAACTCAATCCGCCGCTGGTGCGTCATGAAGTCTGAGCCCGCCGCAGCCGACGTCTGGGTCCTCAGTGGACCGAAATCCGGCGACCGCGCGCAGATGGTGGCGCTGGCCGAAGCCCTGGCCGCGACGCAGGGTCTGCGCTGGATTGAAAAGCATCTCTCGTTCCGGCGCCGTGAGCTGCTGCTGCACGTATGGCCGCGGCCGACGCTGGCTGGACTCCGTGACGTGGCAGCCGCCGCGCTGCGCCCGCCCTGGCCAAAGCTCGTCCTCACGGCCGGCCGGCGCAACGAGCTGGTGGCCTTGTGGATCAAGCAGCACTCGGCGCAAACGCGGATAGTCCATCTGGGCCGGCCCTGGTGCCACCCGCGCCGTTTCGATGCCGTTTTCTCCACCGCGCAATACGGTTTGCAGGCGGGCGGCAATGTCACGGTCAATCCCTTGCCCCTGCATCGGGTGGATCAGGCCAGATTGGCATGCGCAGCTGCCGAGTGGACGCCGCGGCTGTCGCATCTGCCGCGGCCATGGACGGTGCTCCTGATCGGCGGGGACAGCGGGCCGTTCGTGTTCTCGGATGATCAGGCGGACCGCTTGGCGCCACGCCTGAAC
>JBATKC010000338.1:0-3003 GCA_049669065.1 Gammaproteobacteria bacterium | reverse complement strand
GCCGACGCCGGCGCCACCGAGCGCCTTGGCGCTGATCTGGCCGGCGTGTTACGTGGCCAGCCTGGTCCCTGGCTGATCGCGCTGGAGGGCGCGCTGGGGGCCGGCAAGACAACAATGGCGCGTGGGTTTTTGCGCGCGCTCGGTCATACCGGCCGCGTGCCTAGTCCTACCTATACGCTCGTCGAGCCATACGAAATATCCGGCCACGAGGTGTTACATCTGGATCTCTATCGGCTGGCCGACGCGGCCGAGCTGGAGTATCTGGGTATCCGTGATGTGTTCGGCGGCAATGCGACGGTGCTGGTTGAATGGCCCGAGCGCGCGGGCGAGCGTCTGCCGCCGGCGGATATCCGGGTATCGCTGCATGTGACCGGCGAGGGCCGCGCGGCGACACTGTCCGCCGACACGGTCCGGGGGGCGGAGATTCTTGCTGCGCTGGCCTCAAGCCACCAGGACGCCACGCAAGTCAATTAAGGTTATAGGCCAACTACCCGCCCCAAGCCCCTAATTTTTTTAGGAGAATCTTGCGCTCCGGGGCCCGCTATGGTTAAAGTTGATCCTCGAAAAAGGCAATAAGTCCGGGTCTGGCCTGCTTCTTTGCCCGGGCAGCGTGGGGAAACGCGAGGGGAAATGTCTACCTGGTCTGTAAGGATGACCGCGGTCACGGCCGCGCTGGTTATGGTCGCAGCCACTGCGATCGGCGCCAGCAGCGACGGCGTCAACAAAATCCGGATCGCCGCTGCCAGCGGCGGCACCCGGGTCGTGCTCGATCTGAAGCGTCCGGTCAGTCACACGGTGTTCACGCTGGCCAACCCGGCCAGGGTGGTCGTTGATCTGCATGCCATGACCATCGATGCGACCAGCATCGGCATCCCTGGGCCGACCGGTGTCGTACAGCGCGTGCGGCTGTCGAACCGCGACAACGGGGATGCGCGCGTGGTGTTGGATCTCGCTGAACCGGCCACGCCGCGTTCCTTCCCGGTACCGCCCGACGGCGACAGCGGTCACCGCCTGGTGATCGACCTCGAACTCGTCCGCACCGATCGCGTGGTGAGGACCACACCCGGTGTGGAGCGCGGCAGAAAGATCGTCGTCGCCGTGGATGCCGGTCATGGCGGGAAAGACCCTGGCGCCATCGGCCGGCGCGGTACCCGCGAAAAGGATGTCGTGCTGCAGATCGCCCGACGCGTGAAAGCACGCATCGACCGGGAGCCCGGCATGGGGGCCTACCTGACCCGTGACGGGGGTTACTTCGGGCCGCTGCGCGACCGGATCGAGCGCGCGCGCCGCCAGCGGGCCGATCTGTTTGTCTCGATCCATGCGGATGCATTCAAGAACCAGCAGGCCCGGGGTTCATCCGTCTATGTGCTGTCGCCGCGTGGCGCATCAGACGAGGCGTCGCGATGGCTGGCCGAACGGGAAAACGCCGCCGATCTGGTCGGCGGCGTAAGCCTCGACGACAAGGACGCGATGCTGGCCTCCGTGTTGCTGGATCTGTCCCAGACCGCCGCCATCGATGCCAGTACCAGTGTCGCCGATCAGGTGCTCATGCGACTCGGTGCCGTTGGCCGCGTGCATCGGAACAGCGTGGGCCGGGCGGGCTTCCTGGTACTGAAGTCGCCGGATATTCCTTCGATCCTGGTCGAGACTGCATTCATATCGAATCCCGCCGAAGAGAAACAGCTCAAGAACGCGAAGCATCAGGAGGCGCTTGCCAGCGCTATCGTTGACGGCGTACGCGCCTATTTCTACGACAATCCGCCACCCGGTACGCTGCTCGCCATCGGCGGTCCGCCGAGCCGTATCGAACCGGTCGAGCACATCATCGTCCGCGGCGACACCTTGTCGGATATCGCCTCACGCTACAACGTATCGCTGGCCGCGCTGCGCCGGCAAAACGGACTCAAGAACGACCGGATCCGTATCGGCCAGGTATTGCAGATCCCGGCCGGCGCCGGTTCCTGACGCCGCCACGCGTCCGGTCCGGGACGCAACGCCGGTATTTCCGGTATCCTCTCCGGCTCGCCATGCCGATCCGTGAACTCCCGTCCCAACTGATCAACCAGATCGCTGCCGGCGAGGTCGTCGAACGGCCCGCCTCAGTGCTCAAGGAACTGCTCGAGAACAGTCTTGACGCGGGTGCCCGGCGTGTCCAGATCGACGTCGAAAACGGCGGCTTGCGGCTCTGCCGGGTGCGTGACGACGGCAGCGGCATCGCGGCCGATGAATTGCCGCTGGCACTGGCACGACACGCCACCAGCAAGATCGCCAGTCTGGATGATCTGGAGCGGGTGGGGACCCTCGGATTCCGTGGCGAGGCGCTGCCGAGCATCGCCTCGGTGTCCAGACTGACCCTGACCTCGCGACAGGTCACCGCCGAGACTGGTTGGCGGCTGGACGTCGAGGGTGGTCGTCATGACGCGGGACAGCCTGCGGCCCATCCCCCCGGCACCACGGTCGAAGTGCGTGACCTGTTTTACAACACCCCGGCGCGGCGCAAATTCATGCGCACCGAGCGCACCGAGTTTGGCCATCTTGATCGGATCGCGCGCCGGGTGGCGCTGAGCCGTTTTGATGTGGCGTTCCGGCTGATGCATAACCAGCGCGCGGTGTTCGATCTGCGTCCGGCGGAAGACCAGTCGGCGATGGATCGCCGGGTCGCCGAGGTGTGCGGTGCCGCGTTTATCGAACAGGCCATGTTTATCAGCCATCAGGCGTCGGGGATGCGGCTCTGGGGCTGGCTGGGTCTGCCCACCTTCTCGCGCTCTCAGGCTGACCTCCAGCATGTGTTCCTCAACGGGCGCATGGTGCGGGATAAAGTCATCAGCCATGCGCTGCGGGCAGGTTATAGCGACGTGTTGTTTCACGGCCGCCATCCGGCATATCTGTTGTATCTGGAGATGGATCCGGCGCTGGTCGACGTCAACGCCCATCCGACCAAACATGAGGTCCGGTTCCGCGAATCCCGCAGCGTGCACGGATTTCTGTTCCACACCGTCGAGC
>JBATKC010000337.1:0-2338 GCA_049669065.1 Gammaproteobacteria bacterium | reverse complement strand
GTCCGCATCTTTGTCAGAGCTGAGCCAGACTGCGATGATGCCGGCCAGCAGCAGACCCCCGGCGGCGCCGAACCATACGCCGGGGCGCCGCGGCCGAGCGGAACTCAAACCGTGCTTATAGTCGTGTCGTAGCGCGCTTTTGACTCGACCCATCTCAAGAATCCCTGCAGAATTCAGCATAAGGTAGCCGGACACACCCGGCCGGTCAATTACATAGTTCTCGTTTTAGGCTCGTTAAATGTCAGAAGAACCAATGGCTTCCGTCAAAGAGCAGATGGAAGAACTCAAGCGCGGCGCCGACGAGATTCTGGTCGAGTCAGAACTGGTAGAGCGGCTCGAAGCAGGTAAGCGGCTGAAGATCAAGGCGGGATTTGATCCCACTGCGCCGGATCTGCACCTGGGTCACACAGTGCTGATCAACAAAATGCGGCAGTTCCAGGAGTTCGGTCACGAGGTCATCTTCCTGATCGGCGATTTCACCGGGATGATCGGTGATCCGACCGGCAAGAACACCACGCGGCCGCCGCTGACCCGGGAAGCGGTGATCGACAACGCCCGCACCTATGAGACACAGATCTTCAAGATCCTTGATCCCGAACGGACCCTGGTGATGTTCAACTCCAGCTGGATGGGCGCGATGGATGCGGCCGGTCTGATCCAGCTGGCCGCCCGTCACACCGTCGCCCGCATGCTGGAGCGCGACGATTTCAACAAACGCTACACCTCCGGGCAGCCGATCGCGATCCACGAGTTCCTTTACCCGCTGGTCCAGGGTTACGATTCGGTGGCCATGTCCGCGGATGTTGAACTCGGTGGTACCGACCAGAAATTCAACCTGCTGGTGGGCCGGCAGCTGCAGCAGAGTTACGGCCAGACGCCGCAGATCGTGTTGACCATGCCCCTGCTGGAAGGTCTGGACGGCGTGCAGAAGATGTCGAAGTCGCTCGGCAACTATATCGGCATCACCGAGAGTCCACGCGATATGTTCGGCAAACTCATGTCGATTTCGGATGAGCTGATGTGGCGTTATTTCGAATTACTCAGCTTCCGACCCGCCGCCGACATCGCCGGTCTCCGCCGCCAGGTGGATGAAGGCAGGAATCCGCGCGACGTAAAATTCGAGCTGGCGCGCGAGATCGTCGGCCGCTTTCACGATGCGGCCGCGGCGACGGCGTCCGAGGAAGAGTTTATCGCCCGCTTCCGCAGCGGGGCCTTACCCGAGGACATGCCGGAAGTCGCGCTGGACGGCGACGATGGCGGTCTGGGTATCGCGGCGGTATTGAGCCAGGCCCGGCTGACGGCCAGCAACTCCGAGTCCTTCCGCATGATCGGCCAGGGCGCGGTACGCGTGGATGGCCAGCGGGTGGACGATCGTGGCATGGTCCTGGCCCCCGGCGCCTACATCGTGCAGGTAGGCAAACGCCGTTTTGCCCGGGTTACCGTAAATTGATCGCTGGATGTCGATGTCTAAGCGGTAGACGGATCTTGATTGCAATAACTGGAGAAAAGGAATGTTGAAAACCCTCATGTTGAGTATCGCGCTGCTGGCGGCTGGAACCGCCCAGGCGCTGGATCAGGAGCAGGCGGAGAAGGTCGCGGAGATCCGCCAGGCAGTGCTGGAGATCGCTGGATGGAACGTTGCGCCGGCGGCCGGCATGGTCAAACAGAAGATCCCGTACGATCCGGCGCGTTTTCAGGTCCATGCGGAGCGCATCGCCTTCGCCATGACCATGATCCCTGACGCATTCGCCGCCGACACGCGTGAGTTCGTGCTCGACACCGAGGCGCTGGATGGCATCTGGGAAGATCATGAGGAGTTCCTGCGTCTGGCGGCAGACGCGGAAGAGAAAAGCGCCACCCTGGCGACGGTCTCAAAGAGTGGCGACTTCGACCAGGTGACCTCGGCGTTTCTGGACATGGGTCAGGCGTGCAAGGCCTGCCACGACAAGTTCAGAGAAGACGACTGAAGCTGGCGCCCGGCCGGTCTAGAAGAACAGATCGGCCGGGTCCGGCTCTGGTGCCGCGCTGATCAGCGCAAATACCAGCAAGACGGCGACAATGGCGATGATCAGGGCCAGCCAGAGCCGCTGGCGGACTATGGCGCCGTCCGGATCAGCAGCCGCTTTTCCGGTGAGCATGGGTAGCACCAGATTGATGCGGAAACGCACCCAGTAGGCGGCAATCGCCGCCAGGTGCAGCACGATCAATCCGACCAGCAGGTTGAAGTTGGTGGCGTGCAGCCATTCCATGCGTTCCGCGAAACCACTGGACACCGCCCCACGCCAGGGTCCGCTGGTGAGGATATCGTCGCTGTTGAACAGGCCGCTGACCGCCTGCA
>JBATKC010000336.1:0-3883 GCA_049669065.1 Gammaproteobacteria bacterium | reverse complement strand
CAGCTGAGCGAAGCCTGGGCGATCAAGGCACAGCTGCTGAGCGGCATGGGCGCGCCGGAAAGTGAAACCACCCCGCTGCTGGAACGTGCGATCGCGCTGAATCCAAACAATGCCTACGCGCATATGTGGTTGGCCGGATCGCTCTATGCCTCGGATGCTGAGCGGATGTGGGAGCTTTATAACAAGGCTTATGAGCTCGACCCGCTCGCGCCCGTGATCGTGCAAAACCTGGCGAGCAATCATGCGTTCCTTGGCGATATGGAGAAGGCGGTGTACTACGCCGATCAGCTAAAGGAGATCGCCCCGGACTGGGATGGCACCTATCGGACATTGAACAACCTGGCACAGATTCAGGGCGATATGGAGCAGGAAATACGCTGGATGCACAAGGTGCTGGAGCTGGACCCCGAATCGATCCAGACCTATGAGGCTCTGGCGGATTACTACATGACCCTGGGTGATCTGGAGCAGGCCCAGGCGCTGATCGACAAGGGCCGGCGACTAAACCCGGCCTATGCCGGTATCGCGGCGAACGAGGCGATCCTCCTTCTGTTACAGGGCAACACGGCCGCTGCCGTTCAATCGATGCAGTCCATGGTGCGCAAGTGGCCGGAAGACAAGACGCTGCTGCGGGCTGCGGCCAGGATCGAAGCGTGGGCGGGTAATCTGCAACAAGCCAACGATCTCTATCTGAGATCATACGGGTACCAGGAATATCCGTCTGAATGGATCACAGATGGAAGCAACGCGTTTGACATGCCCGTGGTTGCCTATGTGATCTACCAGCTGGGAGACACGGAGACGGCGGTCAGGCTTGCCGAAACCACCCAGGCTTTTTTTGCCAGTTTGGCGGAACAGGGCACGAAATTCTGGGGCGTCGGTGCTTTTTCCTCGAGTGTGGCGGCCGCGGTGCAGGATCGCGAAGGCGCTCTGGGCGGGCTTCAGCTTGCACTCGATCAGGGCATGACCGCCGGGCCGAACCTGCGTCTGGATCCGGCTTATGATTTCTTGCGTGACGATCCGGAATTTATCGCCATCCGCCAGGAACTCGAGCGGCGTCGAAAAGCCGTCGTGGTCGCGCTGGCGAGAGACGGTTTGATCGCCGAGACCGCGCTCGCCCAAACCGCTCCCTAGCAAAGGCCCTGTTGGGAGCGTTTACCCCAAGCCTGAGGCTTCCGCTCAGCTTGCCTTGCCCGAGATCCCTCCAGAGGCCCGCCGCTGGTTGGCCCAGCCATGGTGAGTCGCCATCGCTTCCCCTGATCTTGCCCTGCTGGACTACCCTTATAGTAGAGGCCGGTCTCCATGGGCCCCGCCAGTGGAGGTATCCAGATCGTGACCAGGTTAATGCTGTTTGCGGCAATGATCGCCGCCTTGTTCGGGGTTGCGTGCCAGGGAACCGGAGCGGGCGCCAGGACCGACGATGTCACCGGTATCTACTATCTGGTGAAGGTAGATGGATCCGCGGTCCCTACTACGGTTTCTCATGATGGCGAGGCGCTACAGGTCCACTCCGGCACCTTTATTATCAGCGCCGACAATACCTGTTTCAGCCGGACGCGTTTTGCCGTGCCTGGTGGCGCCGAGATGACCCGTGAGGTTCACGCGAAGTATCGGGTTACGGATTCCCGTCTGATCATGAAGTGGGAAAATGCCGGGACGACCGAGGGCACCGTCGAAGGCGATAACTTCACGATGGATAACCACGGCATGATCTTCGAGTACACGAGCCGCCCATAATCTCGTCCTGCTGGCGACAGTGCCCCCAAGCCTGAGGCCTTGACTCGTGTTCATTTATCCGGCGTCCCTCGAGCGGCCCGTCGGCCCCTGTTCGCGCAACGGTGAGTTGCGAACCCGGTCCCTGATGTTGCACTTACGCGTCGATCACCGAGAAGTGGTTCGCCAGGTGCATGGCGTGCGCGAGTTCGTAATCGGACTTGTCCAGGTCTCCGTAGGCGAAATGCGGCTGCAGCGGTTGCCGGGATGATCCGAAGTCGTCGACGGCTCTGCGTAGCCTCACCAATGAGACCGCTATGTCGGTGTCGTCTGCCAGGGAGGGCGCACCGGGTATCTTTTCGGTCAGGTTGTGTGACATGCGGCCGCGCCAGGCGAAGTAGTTGAACGCAGCTGCCCCGACGGTGTGCTGAAAGATCTCCGGTTTCATCTGCGGGAAACCGCTCATCGAATATTCGATGCTTTGGGCGCAGTGAACAAATGTCTGCGGCAGCGTCCAGAACGGGCTCGTGTCGAGCGTCGCCAGCTGCGCCAGACGCTCCGCTTCATCCAGCGCCGCACCCAGCGATCCGAACTGCAGCTTGCGGTCGACGCCATCGCTGTCCTGGCAGGCCGATACGAGCACGGACGGCCCGACGACCATCGCGCCGGCAAGGGACTTGATAAAAACCCGTCTTGAGTAATGGACATGTCGGGTCATGTGTGGAGTCCGGCCGTGAAAATGTCGGGGTACATGAAAGCGCCATCAGACCGTCGATAACGCTACCACATGGCGTCGGACCGGCATCAGATAACGCCGGTGCCGGAACTACGGGTACAGTGTACCTATTTCCCTTCATCGCTCCGCGGCACGGCGGGGCGAGCTATGCAGGCAAACTGTCCCCGTATTTCCCAGTATTTCGCTAAGATAGGCGTCCGGATCGGGGCAGCGGGCGTGCGTCCACCGGGACCGGGCTTTGTCACCGGCCGATTTGGGTGAGTGGTCTCGTCAAAATTGCGGATCAAGGGGGTCATGATCGAATCTTCCACCAGCCACGGTGCCGCCGGCACCACCGGGCATATCGCTGGCAGGGCCGCGGCACTCGCGGTCGTGCTCGCGGCCACGTGGCTATTGTGGTCGGGTCTTTACAAGCCCCTGCTGCTCGCCCTGGGTGCCTTTTCCTGCGCGCTGGTGGTTTACGTTGCCGTGCGGATGCGCCTGTTCAGTTACCAGATCGTCACGCCGAGCATGGGTTGGCGGATTCTGGGTTTCTGGGCCTGGCTGGCCGGGGAAATCGCCAGGTCGAGCGTCCAGGTCAGCCGCGCCGTGCTCAGCCCCCGGCTGCCGATCAGCCCGACGGTGGCCGAACTCGACGCCAGCAGCCGGCATCCTGTGGACATCGCCATCCTCGGTAACAGCATCACGCTGACCCCCGGCACGCTGACACTCAGGATCCGCGATGGGAAGTTGATCGTCCACGCCCTCAATCGCGAAGGGGCGGACGACATACTCGGCGGCGAAATGAACCGTCGCGTCGCCAAGCTCCGGGAGGGCTGAGGTGTACTACGTCGTGAGCATCGCCATCCTGATCACCATGGCCCTGGCGCTGATCCGCGCGGTGCTGGGTCCGACGGTTTACGACCGGGTGCTGGCCGTCAATATGTTCGGTACCAAGACGGTGTTGCTGCTCTCCGTCATCACCTTCCTGGCTGGGCGGCCAGACTTCCTCGACCTGGCGCTTGCCTATGCGCTGATCAATTTCATCGGCGTGCTGGCGGTGCTGAATTTCTATCGCTCCCGCGCGACGCAAAGCCAGTCGGAACAGGGGCCGGCGAGCTGATGGAATTGGTGCATGACGCCCTGAGCTGGGTGCTGCTGACGGCCGGGGGCCTGTTCGTGCTGGTCGGCGGCATCGGCGCCCTGCGCATGCCGAATCTCTACACGCGGATGCACGCCGCCAGCGTCACCGACACCATGGGCGCGGTGCTGGTGCTCGGCGGTGTCATGCTCCAGGCCGGCCTTTCTCTAGCCACCATCAAGCTGATCGCCATCCTGCTGTTTTTGTTGATCACCAGCCCGACCTCGTCCTATGCACTGGCCAGCGCGGCGCTGCTCGCCGGCATCAGGCCGGATGCCGGGCGGGCGGCCGATCGCCCTGCCGATGCCCATGAC
>JBATKC010000335.1:0-12648 GCA_049669065.1 Gammaproteobacteria bacterium | reverse complement strand
CAGCAATTCCACCAGACGCTCGATCCCCATCGCCCAGCCGATCGCCGGCGTGGCGCGCCCACCCAGTTGTTCTACCAGGCCATCGTAACGGCCGCCCGAACACACCGCCCCCTGGGCGCCGAGACGGTCGGTCACCCACTCGAACACGGTCCGGCTGTAGTAATCGAGGCCACGCACCAGACGGGGATTGATCAGGTAACTCACGCCGACCGCATCCAGCGTCTCTCGCAGCTGGGCGAAATGATCGGCGGATTCATCATCCAGATGATCAGTGATCGACGGTGCCGCGTCGATCAGGGCCTGCATGTCCGGATTTTTGCTGTCGAGAATACGCATCGGGTTCTGGTTCAGGCGGCGCTGGCTGTCCTCGTCGAGATCCTTCTCATGCTCGCGGAAATACTCCACCAGCAGTCCGCGATAGGCCTGACGCGATTCCGCTGTGCCAAGCGAATTCAGTTCCAGACGCAGATCATCGAGGCCCAGCCGGCGCCAGATACGGGCGCATGCCAGGATCAGCTCGGCATCGATATCCGGACCGGCAAAGCCGAACGCCTCTGCTCCCATCTGGTGGAACTGGCGATAGCGGCCTTTCTGCGGCCTCTCATAGCGGAACATTGGACCCGAATACCACAGGCGCTGCTGTTGATTGTGAAACAAGCCGTGGGTGATGCCGGCGCGTACGCAGCTGGCAGTCGCCTCCGGACGCAGACTGAGGCTGTCCCCGTTGCGATCCAGAAAGGTATACATTTCCTTCTCGACGATATCGGTCACCTCGCCGATGGAGCGGGCGAACAATTCCGTGCGTTCCATCAGCGGCAGCCGGATCTCGCCGTAACCCTGAGCCTGCAGCACCTCGCGCACGATCTGCTCAAGCCACTGCCATGCCCGGGTCTCGGCCGGGAGGATGTCATTGATACCACGGATCGGGGCGATGCTCCTGGTCATGCCTGAGCCCCCCTAGCGCCCGCTCGACGGCGTGGCATCGAGCGGGATATTGAACCTGGCTGTGTTGCCCAGACGCCGCTCCGGCGGGATCTGCAGGCGCGTGCCGTCGACGGTGATACTGACGCCGTCGACAAAGCCGAGAAAAACGCGCAGCGGCGGCTCGCCGGCGATAGTGCGCCGGTCCCCCTGGCGGCCCAGCTGGTAAAGCAGACGGCCACCGCGGAGATCCCGGACCTCGACCCAGGAGTCGGCGCTGAACGTCAGCTCAACGCGCACCAGATCGGTCGGCGGTGCTGGCGGCGGCTCCGACTCGACCACATCGGCCCGAGTGACATCGATCTCGGCGGCTGCCGCGTCCTCCCCACTGGCCTCGGGGGTCACCGGCGCGGGCGCGGGCTCGACAACGGTATCCGTCGTCACGCTACGCCGATCCTCTGTCTGTGGCGGCGCTGGCAGCGTGATCACCTCCGGTGAGTCGTTGAACGTCTCGGTCGAGACCCTCGGCTCACCCGGACCCGGGATCTGAAGCACGCCCGGATCAACGGTCGCAGTGTCCGGTCCCGGGATGTCGCCATTGCTGGAGACCCGCCAGATCAATACCCCGAGCGCGACCACGATCAACACGGCGAGCAATCCGCGCCACACGCCGCCACCGCGCCGGGTCGTGGCATCGGCCAGAGTCGGGGCAGGTGAACCGGTCGGCGCCGGCAGCTCGGCGGCGGCCGCATTATAGGCGGACAGCACGGCCTCAGAATCCAGCCCCAGGATCAGCGCGTATTTGCGCAGATGCCCACGCGCAAACACCGGCGCGCCGAGGGCATCAAACCGATCCTCTTCCAGCGCCGAGACGGTCTCCAGATCCAGGTTGAGCTCCTGAGCGACCCGCTCACGGGACCAGCCTCGATGACGGCGGGCTCCGCTCAGCAGTTCGCCAGGCAGTGACTGGAATGCCTCGACTTGTTCGGAAGGCCCGGTGGATTCGTCCTTATCCGTCATTCGCTCCCGACCGTTGTTGGCGCAACTCCTCGGCGCGTTCCGGGAATTCGATTTCGAGCCGCTTGATAAAGGCGCCGGCGGCTGCCTGATCACCCAGCTCCGACTCAGCATCGGCGCCGAGGATGAGCGACTCCGCAGTCGCCGGACCCGCGTCCTCAAAACGCTGGATAAACGCCCTGGCCTGCAGCGGTTGCCCCGTCTCCAGGCTGAGCTCCGCAAGCTGCAACAAGGCGTCCCGGAAATAGGGAGCGACCCGCAGCGCTTTGCGCAGATAGACACCGGTCAGCTCGAGATCAGGGATCCCGCGAGCACAGGTTGCGGCATTGACGTACGCCGCCTCGGGTGTCGAATAGACGGGATTCTCTGCCGCCTTGATCAAATACTCGATACCTTTGCGCCGCTGGTCGGTACGGCATAAAAAGCCGCCGTAGGTATTGAGTACATAGGGGTCCTTGGGCGCAAGCTTGATCGCCATACGATATTGCGCATCTGCGTCCTTCGTCTCGCCGAGGCGCTCATAGAGCACGCCGAGATAAGCCCGTACCGAAGGCAGGTCCGGATCCTGCACCACGGCCTTCTCCAGCTTCTCGCGCGCGAGCTTGAGCTCGTTGCGCTGCAAGTAAGCCACGCCGAGCTGCAGGTTAGCCTTGGCGGCATCGGACGGCGAGGTCTCGATCGGGTTGGTCTCGGTGCTGATGCAACCGCTCAACGAGATAGAGATGATCGCGCCAAGCGCGATATGTCTGACGCTCATGGGGTATTCACCGCTATCTGGATCATCTTCTTGCCGAGCCGCACCCGGGTGCGATCATTGACCCGTCCGGCCAGCTGGCCGCAAGCCGCATCGATGTCATCGCCGCGAGTCTTGCGGATGGTGGCGCGCACACCGGCCCGCAGCAACACTTCGCGGAACTTCTCGATCGCCGGCATCGGGGAGCGCCGGTATTGCGTGCCCGGAAACGGATTGAACGGGATCAGATTGACCTTGCCCGGGCGTCTATGCATCAGCCGCGCAAGGTCCCTGGCCTGGGCGGGACTGTCGTTGACGCCGTCGAGCATCACGTATTCAAACGTGATGTAGCGCCCGTAGACCTCATCGGCATAGCGCCAGCAGGCGTCAAGCAATTGCTCGATCGGGTGCCTGCGGTTGATCGGCACCAGCTGGTCACGTAGCGCATTATCCGGCGCATGCAGCGACACGGCCAGCGCGACATTGCAGTCCTCGCCCAGGCGCTCGAGCATCGGTACCAGCCCGGAGGTACTCAGCGTTACGCGGCGGCGCGAGAGCCCGAAACCGAAATCATCGGTGAGGATGTCCAGCGCCGGGACCACATTTCGGTAGTTGGCCAGCGGCTCGCCCATACCCATAAACACGACGTTGGTGACGATCCGATCACCGTCCGGGCGATAACCCAGCTCGCGGTTCGCCAACCACACCTGGCCGATGATCTCGGCGGTCGAGAGATTGCGGTTGAATCCCTGTTGCGCCGTCGAACAGAACGAACAGTCGAGGACGCAACCCACCTGACTGGAGATGCACAAAGTGCCGCGCGCCGTCTCAGGGATGAACACGGTCTCGATGCCCTGAGCGCCGTCCATGCGCAGCATCCACTTGCGCGTATCGTCGCTGGAGCGCTGTTCGACGGTGATCTCCGGCACGTGCAGCTCCGCCACGTCGGCCAGCCGCGCGCGTAGTGACTTGGACAGATCAGTCATCGCGGAGAAGTCATCGACGCCCTGGCGATAAAGCCACTGCATGATCTGCCGCGCACGGAACGGCTTTTCGCCGAGCCCGGCGAAAAACTCTTCCATCTGCTGCCGTGGCAGCCCGAACAAATTGGTGCGCGCTTCAGTCAAGGGGTTTCGCCGGTTGTCTCAGCGGGTGCGAGGGCAGATCTGATCGTCGGCAAAGAAAAATGCAATCTCGGTACGCGCGGTCGCGGCTGCATCGGATCCATGCACGACGTTTTCCTCGATGCTGGCGGCGAAGTCCGCGCGGATAGTGCCGGCATCGGCTTCGGCCGGATTGGTCGCACCCATGATCTCTCGATGCCTGACGATGGCATCC
The DNA here is from genome assembly GCA_049669065.1 of Gammaproteobacteria bacterium. Lineage (GTDB taxonomy): Bacteria > Pseudomonadota > Gammaproteobacteria > Steroidobacterales > XN24 > CAMYOC01. The sequence goes on along the minus strand of JBATKC010000335.1, from coordinate 8,639 downwards.
TCGCCTTCGAGCACCTGGACCATGACCGGACCGGAAGTCATATAGCTGACCAGATCGTCATAGAACGGCCGTTCCTTGTGCACCGCGTAAAAAGCGCCGGCCTTATCCTGGTCCAGATGCATCATGCGGGCGGCGATCACCTGCAGTCCGGCGGCCTCGAATCGCCGATAGATCTCGCCAATGATGTTCTTCTCGACACCGTCGGGCTTGATGATAGAAAGCGTGCGTTCGATAGCCATGGATCGGTCCTGTATTGCCTGTAATCATTTGTGCCCCATGCAAAAACCCGCCCTGAGGGGCGGGTCCCGGCAGCGGGACAGGTCAAACAGTTAAGTGTAAGCCTGCCCCGGCAACCCTGCAATCGGGTTGCAGGCTAGACGTTGAAACTCTCGCCGCAGCCGCACTCTCCCTTGACGTTCGGATTGCGGAAGCGGAAAGCCTCATTTAGGCCATCCTTGATGAAATCGACGACTGTGCCGTCGATCAGGGGCAGGCTCTGACTATCCACGACAATTTTCACCGCGCGGTCTTCAAATACCTGATCCCCCTCGTCCACGTCATCCGCGTAATTGACCACGTAGGCAAAGCCCGAACAGCCGGTCTTCTTGACCCCCAGCCGCAGGCCGAGACCATGACCGCGCCGGTCAAGGTAGTCGCGCACGCGCTGCGCAGCCGATTCCGTCAACGTTATCGCCATAGATCCTCTCAGGTTGTCAGGGACTTGTTGGCGGCATCGCGGAGGGCATCCTCCACCACCAACAGCACACCCAGCTTGTGTTCAGGCAACTCCAGCACGTCGGCAAGGCTTTGCGGATCCAGCCAGTCACTCTGCTCCAGATTCCGCCCCTCCGCCTGCTCGGCGACCCAGGACGCGGCTGCAATAGTGTGCGGGCAGCCATAGGCGCGGAAACGCGCCCGCTCCACGCGCCCGCCGCTCAGGCGGAAGTCGAACTCCACCCTGGCCCCGTGAGCCCGCTCTCCGGCCGCACCCGTGACCACGTCACCCAGCAGGCGCCCGGCATTGCCCGGCCTCTCAAAACGTTCGCGCACCAGTGCGCTGTAATTCAGATCTTCCATCGACCCTACTCCCTCGACCCGATTGCTCTAGACCGCCCGATCCCGGGCCGCACCGGCGGCCTCCGGTGCCAACCCGCGCAGCCGGTTGACCTCCCGCGTCACGATCTCCACACACTGATCCACATCGGCTTCGGTCGAATAACGGCCCAGGCTGAATCGGATCGAACTCTGCGCCAGCTGATCGTCACGCCCCAGGGCCCGCAGCACGTAGGACGCCTCACGGCTGGCCGAGGTGCAGGCGGAGCCGCTGGAAACCGCCAGTTCCCTGAGCGCAAACAGCAGACTCTCGCCCTCCACGCCCTCGAAACTGACGTTGAGAAAGCCCGCCGCGCGCCGCTCGGGGCAGCCGTTCAACAGTACGCCGCCAAGACCGCGGATGCCGTCCCAGAGCCGGTGGCGCAACCCCGTCAGCCGCCGTGAATCGACGTCCATCTCCTGCTGGGCGATGGCGAAGGCCTCGCCCATGCCCACTACCTGGTGGGTGGCCAGGGTTCCCGACCGCATACCCCATTCATGACCACCGCCATGGATCAATGGTTCCAGACGATTGCCAACCTGGCCGCGGACGTACAGGGCGCCGACCCCTTTGGGCCCGTAGACCTTGTGTGCTGAAACCGACACCAGATCCGCGCACATGGCTTCCACATCCAGCGGCAATTTGCCCGCGCTCTGTGCCGCATCCACGTGGAACAGCACATGGCGCTCGCGGCACAGGCGGCCAATATCTTCGATATCGGCGATCACCCCGATCTCGTTATTCACGTGCATGATCGACACCAGCAGCGTGTCTTCACGGATCGCATCGGCCACCAGCGCGGCGGTGATCACACCGTCGTCGCCCGGCACCAGATAGCTCACCTCGAAGCCCTCGTGTTCCAGCTGCCTGCAGGTATCGAGCACAGCCTTGTGCTCGGTGCGGCTGGTCACGATGTGCCGGCCCCTGGCACGGTGGCGATGGGCCGCGCCCTTGAGCGCCAGATTGTCAGATTCGGTGGCGCCGGAGGTCCATATGATTTCGGTCGGCGAGGCATTGAGCAGCTCGGCCACCTGGCGCCGCGCTGTTTCCACCCGTCCCCGCGCGTCGCGGCCAGGCTGATGCGAGGACGAAGCCGGATTCGCGAATACGCCCTCGCGGGTCATGCACTCGCACATCAGCCGCGCCACCCGGTCATCCACCGGTGTGGTGGCCGCGTAATCCAGGTAAATCGGGTTCTTGGTCGACATTGTCTCTCAGTCCTGCTCCCGCCCGGAGCCGTCCGCTCGTGCAGATCCCGGCGCCAGGGCGCTCAATATGCCCCTCATGATAGCGATTTCGTTGTCATCAAGCTCGGCCCGATTGAACAGACGTCGCAAGCGCAGCATCAGCTGGCGCGGATTTTGCGGGTTCAGGAACCCTACCCCGGTCAGCGCCCGCTGCAGATGCTCGAAAAACAGCTCGAGCTCCTCCGCCCGCGCGAGCGGGGCTTCCCGGCCGACCGGCAGCCCGCTTTCGCCGCCTGCCGCCACCCTGATTTCATAGGCGATAACCTGGACTGCCATGGCCAGATTGAGTGAGCTGTACTCGGGATTGGCCGGGATCTGCACCAGCAGATTGCAGCGCTGCAACTCGTCGTTGGTCAGTCCCGACTGCTCACGCCCGAATACCAGCCCGACTTCACCGCGAGACGCCGCTTCGACCACGCGACGTCCACACTCCCGGGGGGCGATCAATGGCCAGGGCAAGGCCCGCTGGCGCGCGCTGGCACCGATCACCAGCCCACATCCGTCCAGCGCCTCCGGGAGCGTGGCGCAGACCCTGGCCTGCTCCAGCACATCGGTCGCCCCGGAGGCCCGGGCGCTGGCCTCGGCGCTGGGATAATGATTCGGCTTGACCAGCGCCAGCCGGTTCAGACCCATGGTTTTCATGGCGCGCGCCGCAGCGCCGATATTGCCTGGGTGCGAGGTTTCCACCAGCACGACCCGCACCGGGAGATTCATGCACCTGCTCCGTGTCTACAACGCGCCATCCGCAGGTCTGCTATTCTACGCGCCCGCCGTCGGGCGGCGACATCCAGACCAGCGTCGACAACACAGACCGTCCCAGGCGATCCCATGAATCCTCTCCTCAATATTGGCATCCGCGCCGCCCGCCGCGCTGGCGACATTATCATCCGCAATATCAACCGGCTGGACAGCATCCGGGTCTCGACCAAGGGCCGCAACGATTTCGTCAGCGAGGTCGACCGCATGGCCGAGCGCGAGATCATCAGCACCATACAACGCAGCCATCCGGACCATGCGTTTCTTGCAGAGGAAAGCGGCGCCAGCGGCGAGTCCGACACCCGGTGGATCATCGATCCTCTCGACGGCACCACAAACTTCCTCCACGGCTTCCCGGTATTCGCGGTTTCATTGGCAGCCGAGGTAAAGGGCCGGCTGGAACATGCGGTGGTCTACGATCCGATGCGCCAGGAGCTGTTCACCGCCAGTCGGGGCGTCGGCGCCCAGCTGGACGGCCGCCGCATCCGGGTCACTGACCAGCCCAACCTGGAGCAGTCGCTGATCGGCACCGGCTTCCCGTTCCGCGGCAAGGAAGAGCGGCTGGACGAATATATGCCGATGTTCCGGGCGGTCATGGCCAGCACCGCCGGGATACGCAGACCCGGGGCAGCCTCGCTAGACCTGGCCTACGTGGCCGCCGGTCGCCTCGACGGATTCTGGGAATCCGGTCTGCAGCCCTGGGACATGGCCGCCGGCGTGCTGTTGATCCAGGAAGCCGGGGGCATCGTCTCCGACCTGGAGGGCGGCGATCGCTGGATGACCCGCGGCGACATCCTCACCGCAAATGTCAAGCTGCACCGGGCCCTGGGTCAGTTGCTGCAATCCCACCCGCAGGCAGGCAGAACAGCCTGAAGGCCGTGCGGGCGCGCCAGCGCGCCCCATGCCGACCATTCTCAGGGCAGCTGATCCAGCTCGGTGGTGTCCTTTTCCGGCGGCAACAGATCCCCTGCGGTCAGGTCGAGAGCCAGGGCCGTCGGGCTGGCGATATAGATCGACGAGTAGGTACCGACGATGACGCCGACGATCAGCGCGACCGAAAAACCATAGATCGCTTCGCCGCCGAGGAAAAACAGCGCGAACAACACCAGCAGTGTGGTGCCACTGGTGGTCAGGGTCCGGGCCAGCATCTGGTTTATCGACAGATTGATCACCTCCACGGTCGCCGTCTTGCGGATACGCAGCAGGTTCTCGCGGATGCGGTCGAACACGACGATGGTGTCATTGAGCGAGTAACCGATCACGGCCAACACTGCGGCCAACACCGACAGGTCGAAGGCCAAAAAGGTGGCCGAGAAGAAGCCCAGCGTAATGATCACGTCGTGGACCAGCGCTGCGACTGCGCCGACTGCGAATTTCCACTGGAAGCGGAAAGCCACATAGGCCAGGATCATCAGCAGCGCGAACAGCGTCGCCAGACCGCCCGCCTCGGCGAGTTCCTCGCCGACCTGAGGCCCGACGAATTCGACGCGCCTCAGATCCACATCGGAATCGAGGCCCCCTAGCACCGTCAGCACACGGTCGCGGACCTCTGCTCCCTGACGGCTCTCATCCGCCTCAAGCTGGATCACAACGTCGCGTGAGCTGCCGAAATTCTGCACCGTCGCATCAGCGAAGCCTTCGGTGGCGAGACCGGCGCGGATCGCACCGAGATCCGGCGCTTCGGGGAAACCGGCCTCGATCACCACACCGCCCTTGAACTCGATACCGAAATTCAGGCCGCGCGTAGCCAGCAGCACCAGAGACGCGACGATAAACAGGGCCGAAATCACCATCGTCAGACGGCGCTTGCCCATGAAATCGAGATGCGTGGTCTTGCTCAGGAATTCCATGTGCGGGCTCCGTCAGATGGCCAGGCGGGCAACGCGCCGGCCACCGTAGATAAGATTGATCAGGGCCCGGGTGCCGACGATGGCGGTGAACATCGAGGTCATGATGCCCAGCGACAGCGTCACCGCGAAACCGCGGATCGGACCGGTGCCGAAGACAAACAGCACCAGCGCCGCGATCAGCGTGGTCACGTTGGCATCGGCGATAGACGAGAATGCTTTTTCATAACCGGCCTGGATACTGGCCTGAGGCGAGTTACCGAGCTTTAGCTCCTCGCGGATGCGTTCGAAGATCAGTACATTGGCGTCCACCGCCATGCCTGTGGTCAACACGATACCGGCGATACCCGGCAGGGTCAGACTGGCCTGCAACATCGATAACAGCGCGATGATCAACACCAGATTGCTGAGCAGCGCCAGATCCGCGACCAGGCCAAACACGCGGTAGTAGGCGCCCATGAACAGCACCACGAGCATAAAACCGACGGCCACGGCCAGCATGCCCTTGTCGATGTTTTCCTGACCCAGGCTGGGACCGATGGTGCGCTCCTCGACCTTGAATATCGGGGCCGCCAGCGCGCCGGCGCGCAGCAGCAGCGCCAGATCGCGGGCCTCGATCGGATCCAGCCCGGTAATCATGAAGCTCGAGCTGAACACGCCGCGGATGGTGGCGACGCTGATCACTTCTTCTTCCGTGCGCACCACGTCGACCTGCTCGCCGTCGCGCTCAACGGTCTCGCGCTTCTGCTCGATAAACACCACCGCCATGCCCTTGTTCAGGTTTTGCCTGGTGGTTTCGCCCATCTTGCGAGCGCCCTTGGCATCCAGATCGACAAACACGGCCGACTGACCTTCGGAGAAACCGGCTGAGGCATCCGTGAGCTGGTCACCGGTCACGATTACCTCGCGCTTGAGCAGCACCGGGCTGCCATCGCGGCGCTGGTAGAGCTTGCTGCCCAACGGCGCGCGACCCCGGCGCTCGGCCTCGAACGCGTTGTTGTTCTCGTCGACCAGCCTGAACTCAAGCGTGGCGGTGGCGCCGAGTACGCGCTCGGCCTGGGCCGGATCCTGCACGCCGGGCAGCTGCACGACGATACGATCCACCCCCTGGCGCTGTACCACAGGCTCGGCCACACCGAGCTCGTTGACCCGGTTGCGCAGGGTCACCGTGTTCTGCTGGATAGCGAAATCCTGACGCTGGCGGATTTGCTCATCGCTCAGCCGTATCCGCAGCTCGTATTCGTCACCGCGTTCGGCACTGCTGATGGACAGGAGCTGGTCTGCCTCCCGGATCACGGCCTCGGCCGCGTCCCGATCGGCCGCGCTGCGCAGCGCGACCACCACTGAGCGGCCATCCTTACGCACCGACGAATAACGGATACGCTCTTCACGCAGCAGACTGCGGAAATCCGACTCATAGCGTTCCAGCGCCTGGGTGATCGCGGCCTCCATGTCCACTTCATAGAGGAAGTAGACGCCGCCGCGCAGGTCCAGACCCAGACTCATCGGCTGCAGACCGAGATTACGCAGGAACTCGGGTGTGCGCGGCGCCAGTGTCAGTGCCACGACATAGGCGCCACCCAGGTCATCGCGCAGCAGATCGACCGCGCGCAGCTGATCCTCCACCCGGGAGAAGCGCACCAGCACCCGGCCTTCCTCGAGATAGGCCGCTTCATGGGTGATGGCGGCCTGCTGCAGCACACCCTCCACCCGATCGACAGCGATATCATCCAGCGGCTGCGTCGTCTCCAGCGAGATCTGCAGAGCAGGATCATCACCGAAAATGTTGGGCAAGGCGTAGATCAGACCGCCGACAAGGACGACGACCACGAGGACATTCTTCCAGGTGGGGAAGCGATTAAGGGCACTCACAGTGGGACGTCTCCGTCAGGCGCTCTTGTAGGTGCCCTTGGGCATGACCGCAGACACCGTGGCGCGCTGTACCTTCAGTACGGTGCCCTCGGCGACTTCGATGTGGAGGAACTGCTCACCCGCCTCGGTGATCCGTCCCAGCACGCCACCGCTGGTCACGACCTCGTCACCGGCGCTCAACTCGGAGACCATCTTGCGATGCTCCTTGGCACGCTTGGTCTGGGGCCGGATCAGCAGGAAATAGAACACGGCGAAAATAATGATCAGGGGCAGGAAGCTGGTCAGCGCGTCGGGCTGGCCGGCGGGGGCTCCCTGGGCCCAGGCACTCGAAATCAGAAAGTCCATGTGAGGGTCCTCGGTCTCGTCGCGCCTGCCGGCGCGCTATCAAAACGTTGCGCTCGCAGGCGCATTTTCCCGGTCATGGCCCGGAGCACCGCTCCCGGGCCGACGCCATGGCTATCTGCCTGACGCCAAAATTAGCGGGGCATTATGCCCTAATCCGCAAATCAAACCTATTCCGGCCCGTGGCTCAGCCGCCAGTACTACCCAGGCCGGATTCGGGCTCCCGGTCCGGGTTCGAGCGGGCGCCATAGAACGCGCTGACATAAGTCTCCAGCTCACCACGGCGGATCGCATCGCGCAGACCGGCCATCAGCTCCTGGTAGTAGTGCAGGTTGTGTATCGTGTTGAGCCGGGCACCGAGTATCTCCCCACATTTCTCCAGATGGCGGAGATAGGCGCGGCTGTAGTGGCGACATGTATAGCAGTTGCAGGCCTCGTCAAGCGGCCGCTCATCGTCGCGATGGCGCGCATTGCGGATCTTGATGGTCCCATAGCGGGTAAAAATATGGCCGTTGCGGGCGTTGCGGGTGGGCATCACGCAGTCGAACATATCGATCCCTCTGCGCACCGCCTCGACGATGTCCTCGGGCGTCCCCACGCCCATCAGATACCGAGGCTGATCCTGCGGCAACTCCGGCGTTATCGCGTCCAGCACGGCGACGCGCTCGTCCTCGGTCTCGCCGACCGACAGACCACCCAGCGCATACCCGTCGAAACCGATCTCCCGCAGTCGCTGCAGCGATTCACGGCGCAGGGCCGGAAACATACCGCCCTGCACGATACCGAACAGCGCAGCCGGGTTGTCACCGTGGGCGGCGCGGCTACGCGCGGCCCAGCGGGCGGACAGCTCCATCGAAACCCGTGCTTCGCCCTCGCTGGCCGGATAGGGCGTGCACTCGTCGAAGATCATGACCACGTCCGCGCCCAGCAGCCGCTGCACCTCCATCGAGGTCTCCGGGCTCAAAAATACCGGCGAACCATCGACCGGCGAGGCAAAGTGCACGCCCTCCTCACTGATCTTGCGCCGACCGGCCAGACTCCAGACCTGGAATCCCCCGGAGTCGGTCAGGATCGGGCGCTCCCAGTGCATAAACCGGTGCAGATCACCATGTTTGCGGATCACGTCCGTGCCCGGACGCAGCATCAGATGGAAAGTGTTGCCGAGGATGATCTGGGCGCCGGACTGCTCGAGTTCCTCTGGCGTCATCGCCTTGACCGTGCCGTAGGTGCCCACCGGCATAAACGCCGGGGTATCCACCGCGCCGCGACTGAACTCCAGCCGACCCAGCCTGGCATCGCCATCCGTCGCGTGCAGCGAAAATTTCATGCTGTCCCCATCGCCGGATTGCGGGTGATGAACATGGCGTCGCCATAGCTGAAAAAGCGATAGCGCTGGCTGACCGCGTGCCGGTAGGCCGCCAGCACCGCATCGCGGCCGGCAAATGCGGATACCAGCATCAACAGGGTCGACTCCGGCAGATG
>JBATKC010000334.1:0-20334 GCA_049669065.1 Gammaproteobacteria bacterium | reverse complement strand
GCCCGGTACTGCGGCCAACCGCTGCTCGACGACGTTGTAATCGGACAGCGCACGCTGCTGCTCGGCGACACTGAAGGCCAGCACGTCGATCACCGGCGGCTGGTTGATGTCACCATCATTGACGATGCCGAAGCGGTCCTGGTGGCGACCAAATGCGGCCGGCACCACCATCAGGCTGAACTCACCCGGCGTCAGATTGACGACCTTGGACAGCTGTTCGACCTCGCAGCCGGTGACAAACACCGAGTAAGCCCAATCCGGACTTGCTCTGCCGCCGAGAAAACTGTCGGGCACAAAGAACTCGATCTCGCGGCTGCCGCGGACCCGGATCTTGTTCGGAAACAGAAACTCCTCGTTGAGCTTCGCTTCTACTCGATCCTCGGCCTCACCCAGTTGATCCCTGGTCACCTTGCCAAATTCGGCCCGCAGCGCGTCTTCCGCCTCCTTTTCCAGGTGAACTTTGTAGTAGGCCCTGGCCACCTCGGGCCGTGGGGTCAGGACCACCGTCTTCTCCCACGCGTCCTCCCGTGCCACTTCGACCTTGCGACCCGGAAGCGTATCGATTCGTCCGGATCCGGCCACCCGATCCTGATCGATGTAGATATCGATATTGAAGGTGAAGAATCCGTGGCGGGCTAGATTGTCCAGCGGCTCCTTGCCGATATAGGTCGTCAGACCCTTCGGGCTGGCGATGCGTTTGCCCATGCGGGCCCTGAACCAGGTGCCGTCTTTTTCCTCATAGGCCCGCAGCGAAACCAGGTCCAGCGTCCCGCGCTCGATCAGGCCGCTGTTCGGATATACCAGATCGCCGGCGCCAAAATCATCCCCGCGCGGATCATCAAGGACGAAGATGTCCCTGGCCGCGGATGCCGATGTCGACGCGGACACGAGACCGACGCCGAGCAACAGGCAGAGCAATACTCTCGACAGATCAAACATGCGGTCCATCATGACTTGAATAAAAAAGGGCAGCCCTGATCCCAGGGCCGCCCTCGATGCTATCAGAGCGTCGTCAGAAGCTCACTTTCATAAAGGCCTTCAAGCGGTACTGGTTGAGATCCACGTCGTCGGTGGAGATATTGCCCAGTGGCGTGACCACGAAATCACCGGTCGGCTGCAGCCTCGCGCGACGGCCGTTGTCGTTGACATAGAACTCCGGATCATAGGTGCCCCAGAACCAGTCCGCTGACGCGCCGAATTCCACGCCGGACAGGAAGTAGTTAAGGACCAGTCCGATCCGGTTCTTGCTGTGGTCGCCGGTCAGATATTCGGCATAACCGAAGTCGTTACTGCCCTCGAAGCCGAGACCCACCGGTGCGGTATCGATGGTGCCGTCCACCAGGTCCGTATCCCAGTAGTCGTACAGGATCGTGGCGTAGAGGTCCGGATGCAGCTGATAGCCGACGCTGATACCGTACAGCGCATATTCGGCCTTGCGGTTGTCACAGCCGGTGCAGGTACCCCACTGCTGGCCGAAATTCGGTATCCAGTCAGGGTTGGTGACACCGCTGGCGTAGCCGTCGCCATAGGCATCCACGAGTCCCTCTTGGGATTTGACGCGATCGTCGTCATCCTTGATGAACTGGTAGCGGAGTCCGAGATCGATACCGTTGCCGATGTCCCAGACATAGTCCATGTTGAAGCCGAACAGCTGGGTCTCGCGGTCCTGATACATCGAGTACGGCGCGCGCCAGTCGCCGCCCAGACCCCAGGCATGGATGCCTTCGTTGCGCGGGTACTTGCCGCAGCTGGTGCGATAGCCCTGACCGCTCGCATTGTCGATCTGACCCCCGCAGGCCTGCCAGTTGGTGTCGTAGTCGAAGTAGGAGTATTCGGCGGAGAACTCGATATCGTTCCAGGTGTACTTCGGCACCACCGTGACGCCCTTGTAGCCGTGGACATCGTAGGCCACCGGCTCATCGAAGTCGGTGAAGTCATTGTCCGCCATCAGCGACGCGACCTGCTGCGTCTCGCCGTTCCAGCCGCCATAGCCAAGGCCGGCGGTGGCATTGCCATTCTCGCGATTACCGAAGTTGTAGTCGGGACGACCCCACTGATGGGTATTCATCCAGCCCGAGGTGAGCAGCACGTCCTGTTCGCGGCGGGCCGACTGTACCGACATATAGTCGGCGCCGATAAAGAAGCCCTGGATGTTGAAGGTCAGGTCGGTGACCAGGAAGTCGGAGACGTCCAGGTTGACGAACCAGGACTTGTCGTTGGCGCTCTCGTTGATCAGCGGACTAAAGCGGCAGTTGCCGTTGACATCGCCGTCACAGGTGGAGTCGTCGACGTTGTACCAGGAACGGTAATACGAGGCCGAGATGTCGAAATAGTCGAGCCCGGAATATTCCGCCTTCAGCCCCAGCACCGAGTTGTCATAGCGCGTGACGACGTCTGTGCCGTCGCGGATATCCTCATTGTCGCCGTCGTTGAGCAGCTCATTCGGTGCCACTTCCTTGTCACGGACATAGACCGCGATGGCCGTGGTGTTGATGTCGGTGTTGACGTTGTAGCGCAGCTGACCGACATAGGCCGCGTCATTGGTCTCCAGTTTCAGCGCATCATCCTCGCCCCGGGTGACGAATGCCGGGCCGGCAAACAAGCGCGGCAGCGACACTCGGGCCAGATCCCAGCGCAGGTCGTTGTCGAGAGCGGAGCCCTGGAACAGCAGACCCGAAGCGTTGTCCCGATCGATATACCGGTACTTGCCCTGGGTCATGGGATCGAACATGCCAAAATCGTTGGAGCCGATGGTGGCCGAATCGATCCACTCGTAGCCCGGTGTGATCACCGCGCGGACACCACGCATTTTCACATACTGGGCCGAGCGTTCGTCATTTTCCTGGGGCCCGAAGCCACCGAAGTTGGTCCAGAAGTTCTGGTTGAACCGCGCCTTTAGCCGGCCGCTGACCTCGACCTGTTTGGAGACCTGGTTACGGAACATGAGCTCGAATTCGATACCCTGGCCCTGGTCGCCGCCCGCTTCGCCCGGGGTCGTTTCAGCGTTGTTGTACAGCGCGTTCTCGAAGCGCCGATCGCCGTCAAGGAATTTCGCGTACACCGCGCCAAACCACTCCATCTCGCCGGCCGTCGCGGTCGCAGCCGGAGCGCACAGTGCTGCACCCACCGCGGCCGCCAGCGCCAGGTTTCTCTTATTCATTATTTCTCCCCTGAAGGCTCTTTAAGAGTTCTTGATCGATCACCCGGATCGCTACTTCCTGACCATCTTGAGCGTGGCCATCTTGACGGCGTTTCCATCCATATCGCACTCATAGCTCAGCATGTCGTATTGAGCCTGCTTCTCGGCATCGCTGCCTTCGGCCGGCGCGGCCAGGATGTCCATCACATGGGGGTCACAGTCCATGTCATTGCCGCCACCAAAGCGGTGCTGCCCCTCGAACTCGTTGACCTTGCGGCTGAGCAGATCTGCCTTGTCCGGGAAGCCTTCGTTGGACTGCATCACCACCTGATAGCCCCAGGCAAACGGATCAGACATGCCATCAGCCGATACGGTGACCAGGTCTTCAAGCGGTACGCGGCCGCTGATGCACTTACCCTTACCCAGGGTCTTGCGCGGGACCAGCAGATCGCCATCATTCAAGGCCTCGGCCTCTTTCATCTTGGCCTCGGACAGGACCCGGGATTGCTGTTGTGGTGAAAGCACGACAGCCTTGTTCCAGGTGTCCTCGGGACCGAACTTGATGTTCAGACCGGCGAGGCCATCTTCGTGCCCTGCGTCCGCTGCGCCGGTATTGATGAATACGATCGCCATCTGCACCGCGAAGCCCACTCCCATGCCCCAGGGATCGTCCAGCTTGCTGTTGACGCAGACCTTGAATTCGACATTCTTGCCCTTCGGGGTCACTTCGAAGCTGGTGATGTCGAAGGAGCCGGGACCGTAGACGGCGTCAGTCGGATAGACATAGTTGCCCGGGCCGTTGTCGTCACCGGTCGGATCCTTGAACTCGATGCTCGCGCCCAGAGCCGGGCTTGCGGCCATCGCGCCCAGCGCGCATCCGGCCAGCAAATGTCTGATTCTTATATTCATGAAAACTCCTCCTGAGCTGCACATCTAATTAACCGAAGTACGGCGATTATTCAATCGATACAAATACCTACTAGAGAAACCGAAAAGCCGTCAGAGCCTCATCCCTTGACCCCGCCCGCGGTCAATCCGGAAACCAGATATTTCTGCAGATACAGGAACAACAGCACGACCGGCAGCGAAATAATGATCGAGCCGGCGGCGAAATAGCCCCATTTGGAGGCGAAGCCGCCGACAAAAAACTTGAGCCCCACCGGGGCAGTATATTTGATCTCCTCCTCCAGGAACGTGGCCGCCAGGATGAACTCGTTCCAGGCCGTCATGAAGGAGAACAACGCGGTCACTGCCACCGCCGGTTTGGCCAGCGGCAGGATAATCTTGAAAAAGATCACCTGTCTGGAGGCCCCGTCCATAATCGCGGATTCCTCGATCTCCAGCGGGATGGTGTCGAAATAGCCCTTCATCATCCATACGCAGAACGGGATCGCGGTCACCGAATAGACCAGGATCAGGCCGAAGTAGCTGTTGCCCAGATGCAACCAGCTGACGATGATGATGTAGATCGGCACCAGCAGCAGCGTGCCCGGGAACATCTGCGAGATCAGGAAGGACATCATCCCGGCCTTGCGCCCGGGGAAATTGAAGCGCGAGAAGGCATAAGCCGCGGTACAGGCGAGGAATACACCCAGCACCGTGGTGGCGCCGGCGACGATCGCGCTATTGAGCATCCAGCGCAGGAACGGCTGGTCGGTCAGTACGTCGCGGAAGTTTTGCAGCGACATCTGTTCGGGCCAGGGCACGATCGCGCGCAGACGATCGAAGAAGGTCGGGTCGCTGGGCACCTCGACAAAAGCCAGACTCTGTTGTCCGGAGAACGCCACGGTAAACACCCACAGCACCGGATAAAGAGCGATGATCGCGAAGATCAACAGGAAGATGTGCAGACCCACGTGGGACCCACCGCGGAAAGACGTTTTGCCGCTCATGCGTTGGCCTCCGTGGCTTTTGTCACCTTGGTCTGGAATACCCCGTACATCAGCAGGATCGCAAAGATCACCACCGAGTACGCCGCCGCATAGCCATAGCGATATTCTTCGAAGGCGATCTTGTAGGACTTGGTGATCAGGATTTCGTTGGCCCCAGCCGGCTCACCGCCGGAGACCAGATAGATCACGTTGAACATGTTGAAGGTCCACACCACCGAGATGATCACCGCCGGGATGATGGTCGGCTTTAGCGACGGCAGCGTGATATGCCGGAATTGCTGCCAGCGGCTGGCGCCCTCAACGGTCGCGGCCTCATACATGTCCTGAGAGATCGACTGCAGACCGCCCAGGATCACCACCATCATAAACGGGAAGCTGAGCCAGCCGTTGGTGATCAGACCGGTCATAAACGACGAGAACACGCCGTCGAACCAGGCGATAGGCTCACCACCGAACATCTGCACCGCCTGATTGATCACGCCGAACTGCTGGTGGAACATGCCTTTCCAGATCAGCGCGGTGATGTAGTTGGGGATCGCCCAGGGCAGGATCAGGATCACGCGATACAGGTTGGTAAAGCGCAGGCCCTTGGTGTTCAACGCCAGCGCCAGCAGCATGCCGAAGGTGACGCCGAGCAGCACGTTCAACACCGTCCAGCATACGGTGATAAACAGCGTCCAGTAGAAATTCTGGTAGTCGATCACCGAGCCGTCGGCGGTCGACTGGAACACGTCGAAGTCACCGAGGATGTCGATGTAGTTCTTGAACCCGACGAACAGATCCGTCAGTGGCTCGCTGACGTTGAGCACTGTCTGCTCGGTAAACGACAGCGTGACGCCGTAGAAGAACGGGAAGAACACCAGGACCATCATCGCGAGGATCGCCGGCAGTACGTAGAAATAGGCGTGTCGATGCTGTCTCAGGGTCCGCCGCAGGCGACGCCCGTAGCCGAGGGCGAGGAAAGCCAGCAACAGCACGCCGAGCACCCAGTTGCCGATCAGGCCATCGCCCAGCGCGTCTGCGCGTTTATCGACCCGCTCACCCAGCACCGCCTGGTCCACCACGCCTGCGGCATCGATCACGCCCATCGGGCGCTGATACAGATCGACATCCCAGTTGTTCTCCGTACCCGGTGAGACGCTGGCGCCGGCGCCGCCGGCGAGCCGGCCTACCAGGTCGCGAATCTCGACCAGGTCTCCGGCCAGTTGCCGGGTCAGGTCAACCTGCATCGCTTTGACCGCGCCAAGACCCTGACTGTTATAGACCCACACGGCCACGGACAATGCGAGCAATGCACCGAGAAACAGACCCCAGGGTTTCTTTGCCGCCACGTCCTGCTGGCGACGTGCTTCGCCGGCCGCGGCCAGCAGACCGAGCGCGACCAGATACGGCAGTAACACCATCAGCAGCGCAAACCCCCAGGGCGCGCCCGCCTCGAGCCGTGGCCGCACCCGTTCGCTCTGGACCACACCGGCGACCTTGTCGTCGATATAGTACGGCGCGGTGATGCGCAGACTGCCGAGATCGAGTTCCTCGATCTCGATCTGCCGGCGCCGGGAAACGCCCTCATCACGGTTGGTCTCGACCGATGCACGGATTCCCTGGGCCAGATCAAAAAACCATTTCTCGTCGCGCGAGAGCCGTCTGGGCAGTGGTGTCTCGGCCGAGTCCCTGGCGTCAGTACTGGCCAACAACTTCGCGCCGCTGAGACGCAGCACGCGGAAGTTGACGTTCTCGCCGGTCGCGGCCGCGATCTGCGGCAGGATCTGCTGTATCTCGGCAGGGCTGGCGTCCTTGTCCCGGGCATCCAACGCGGCCACGGTGTCGGCGAGCGCCGACAGCTCGATGATGACATCCCGGTTCCAGCGGTCTTCGGCGAGCTCGTTACGGGCCTGACTGAGGAACCAATGGCCCAGCAGAACCGCCAACAACGCGCCCAGGAGGGTGCCCAGCGCGACCGGGTGCAGCACCAGACCGAGGGGTCCCCGCCGCGTGGCGCCCGACTCCTTGATCTCGTCCAGCGACCCCTGGGCGACAATGCTCATGACAGGCTCCTGCTAATCCGCTTCTAACGTCCCTTGCGCAGCGCCGCAATGCTCTCGGTCAGCGTGGCCTGGGCCTCACCCAGCGCCACTTCCGGACTGGCAGATCCCTTGACGATCTTGTTCATCGCGGTCGTGACCGGTGACCACATCAGGGTCATCTCGGCATAGTTGGGCATCGGCACCGCGGTCTCCAGCTGGGCGCGGAAAGCCGAGAGTACGGGATCGTCCGCCACCTTCGGGTTCTCGTAGACGGCCAGGTTGGAGGGCAGCTGACCACCCTCGGTGGCCATCACCAGCGCCGCCTCGTCGCTGACCATAAACGTGAGCAGCTCGTAAGCCGCTTCCTTATGCTTGGAACCGGCGGAGATGTAGATCCCCTCGACCGTCAGCCAGGGCGCCATCGGTTTGCCGCCCGCCTCGTCCACGACCGGCAGCATCGCAAGACCGAAATCGACATCGTCCTCCACTTCCGAGAGGAACCAGGGGCCCGACAACACCATGGCTGCCTTGCCGCTGTTGAACAGGCTGCCGATCAGCGCGGCTGAAGGATCCGCAGGCAGGATGCCGTCGGTCTTGTACCAGGTCATCATCAGATCGACGGCCTTGATGTTCTCGGGGATGTTGACGCTCGGCGTCGGACCCGGGTCAAACACCCGTCCGCCAAACGCGTTCATCAGCGCAGCGTGGAAGAAATAGTTGGAATACTCATAGGCGAGACCGAAGTTTCCGATCGACGCATCGGTCAATTTCCTGGCCGTCGCCACCAACTCGGCCGATGTCTTGGGCGGATTCGCCACCAGCGCCTTGTTGTAGATCAGCGTGATGCTCTTGTAGTTGAACGGCAGGCCATAGACGGTGCCACGATAGGTCATCGGCTCCATCAGGTCGGGGATCAGCGATTCCAGCGTCTCATCTTCGATAAAGAAGTCGATCGGCTCGACCGTCTGACCGCCCTCGACCCAACCACCCAGCCGATCCTGGGCAAATATAAAGACATCCGGACCGCGCCCGCGGGGCACCGCCGCGGTGATCTTGTCCGCGTAGGCGTCAAAGGGCACCGCCAGCGAACGTACGCTGATACCGTCGGGCTTGTGCGCCTCGTTAAACATCGCCACGGTCTTCTCGAACGCGGCCTTCTCCTCGCCCCGATACGCGTGCCAGACCACCAGATCGGCGCTGGCGGCGATATTCGCTGCCAGCAGGAGACCTGCGCCTGCAAGCATGGCCAGCCTGTTGCTAAAACTCGTTACCTTTTGCATAGCGCCCTCGCTCGATTTAACTGGTCAGACTCAATTCCGTATCGGTATCGAACAGGTGGATCGCATCGCTGCGCATCACCAGCTCGATCGCCTCGCCGTAGCCCGGGATGCGGTGCGCACCGAGCTTGGCTACGATCATCTCTTCACCACAGCGCACGTGGATGATGACTTCGTGGCCTACCGTTTCCACGATCTCTACCGTCCCGCGCAAACTCACCGGATTACGCCATTCGTGATCGTCACCCTCGCCGATATGCTCCGGCCGGATACCCAGCAGCACCTTTTTGCTCTTCAGCGACCCGAGCTTGGCGGCGTTTTCGGGCGTCAGCGGCATCGTAAAACCCGGGTGTATCAGGCGTTGACCGGAATCATCGATATCTACCGTGACCACGTTCATCGGTGGCGTCCCTATAAATTTCGCCACAAACAGGTTCTTTGGACTGTCGTACAGCTCGAGTGGTGTGCCCACCTGTTTCAGATTGGTCTTGCGGTCCGTCCCCATCGGCGCCAGCACCGCGATCCGATGGCCCAGCGTCATCGCCTCGATCTGATCGTGGGTCACATAGACGGTGGTGGTCTTGAGTCGTTGCTGCAGCTTGCCAATCTCGGCGCGCATCTGCACACGCAACTCCGCGTCCAGATTGGACAGCGGCTCATCAAACAGGAATACCGAGGGTTTGCGCACGATGGCGCGTCCCAGCGCCACGCGCTGGCGTTGACCGCCGGACAGCGCCTTCGGTTTGCGATCCAGCAGCGGCGTCAGACCGAGGATCTCGGCCGCTTCATTGACCAGACGATCGATCTCCGACTGATCCATCTTGCGGATGCGCAGGCCGAACGAGATGTTGTCACGCACCGACATGTGCGGATACAGCGCGTAGCTCTGGAACACCATCGCCACGTCACGATCCTTCGGGTGCACATTGTTGACGACGCGATCGCCGATCCAGAGCTCACCCTCTGAGAGTTCCTCCAGTCCGGCGATCAGCCGCAGTGCGGTCGACTTGCCGCAACCGGACGGGCCGACGAAGACCATTAGTTCCTCGTCCTTGATCTGCAGATCGAGCTCCTCGATTACGCTGACATCGCCGAAGCGTTTCGCCACGCCCTTGAAAACTATTTGGGCCATCCCGGACTCCTGTCTGTATCTCTTATCAGCGCGTATACACGCGGATCGCCATCGGCGGCACCGTTATCTTGAGTGCCCGGTCAGATAGGACCATTTGCACGCCGGTGAGCGCCTCCACCGGGCCCCCGGTCCAGGACTCTGGCGCCGTCAGCTCCGCCGACAGCGTCTCGTCGCCGCGATTGGCCGCGACGATCACCACGTCCCCCGAATCCACGTCGCTGCGACGGAAGATCAACAGATCGCCTTCCCAGTACAGCCGCTCGAAATCACCGCGGGTCAGCGCCGGGTGGGCGCGCCGAGTGGCGATAAATGTCTTGTAAAAGTCGCGCAGATCTTCGTTGCGCACCTGGCCCTGGCCCGGTTTGATCGCGGCATCACCCCAAGGCATATTTTTACGGTTGGTCGGCCATACGCTGCCGTCGCGCGCGACCTCCTCACCATAGTAGATCACCGGTGTGCCCAGTGTCGTCATCTGCAGACCGACGCAAATCTTGAACTTGTCCAGGTCCCCACCCAGTTCGTAGAGCATCAGCGGTTCGTCATGCGAAGACAGATAATGCGCTGTCTGATAACCCTCGCGGATGCGGTGCCGTTTTTGCAGATAGGCGGCGTATGCGATCGTGCGCCCTTTGCCGTCGACAAACCCACGGCAGCTGCCACGGAACGTGAAATCAAACCCGGAATCCATCTCGTCGTTGACAAACCACTCATCGAGGACCTGATTGGATCCACCCCATACTTCGCCGAGCAGGTAGAAGTCGTCACCGAGTTCCTCGCGCGTGCGTGTCCGATGGAGTTGCCAGAAATCGTGTTCGACGTGTTTGACGGTGTCGAGCCGGAAGCCGTCGACACCGGTGCGTTTGGCCAGCCCGATATTGGCGTCGAGCAGGTAGGCGCGGACTTCCGGATCCTCGGTAACGAAGTCCGGCAGACCCCCGACCTGGCAGGTCAGGGCATCCGCCGCGCAATCCACCGGCCTGGTCCGGATCCAGCCCTTGTACTGTGGCTCCGTGAGATACCGCGTCCCATAACCCGCATGGTTATAAACCACGTCCAGCAGCACTTTGATGCCGCGCTCGTGGGCCGCATCGACAAATGCCTTGAGATCGGCCTCACTGCCGAAGTGTGGATCCACGCGGTTGAAATCATCCATCCAGTAGCCGTGGAACCCGGTATGTTCGAACCCGTTTTGGGTGCCGGTTTCGGGTGGACCGGAAGCGAACACCGCGCCAGGCATCTGTGCCTGGACCGGGTTGATCCAGATCACAGTGGCGCCCAGATCAGCGATCTCGTCGAGCTGCATCGTCAGTCCTTTCAGATCACCGCCGTGCCAGCCGCCCGGATTTTTGAGATCGACACCACTATTGTTGCCGGCGTCACCGTCAGCAAAACGATCCACCAGCACAAAATAGATAATCGCGTCCGACCAGTCGCGCTGGGGCGTGACCCGGACAATGCCTTGTCGTTGCGGCGCCGCGGCGGATGCATCTTTGGTCCCGGGTCCGATACAGCCTGTGGAAAGGCCAAGCAAAACGGGAACAAAAAGCGCGGTGAGGGCGCGGCGCATCGATTTCGGGCGTGGGCGGACTGGCCTCATCTGCTGCAGGTGCCTCTGCTCCCTGTCGGGCTTCGTTTTTCTGTTTTGCTTGCCGCTGCAGGCCGTCCGTTTGCTCACCGCATGTTCCGGCACGACGGTTTACGGATGCTGCAACGCGGCACCACGGCGGGCACTCCATTGAACATAGTCCCATCCGAAATTCTGGGGTTCCATAGGTAGTTCCCGCAGCAGCGGACACCGCGCGATCAGAACAAGGTGTAGATAAACGAACCCAGCACGGATTGCTGACTGACGACGGCCAGCGCGCCCAGAACAACCAGCACGAGGATGATCGGCAACAGCCAGATTTTTTTCCGTACGCGGAGGAAATCCCAAAGATCGGTGAGGAACTCCATCATTGTTTTTGTACCTGCTATAGTCGCTGCCGTCCGGCATCCCCGGAGCCGGCTTTGTAGCAGAAACCGACGCTCCGGCACAATCCGGCGGCTGCATCGGCTGCCGGTGCTGCAACACACATTGTACCGATGGAGCTCACGGTCGTGGCCCGATCCCGTCCGCTGTTTTATCTGATCGCGCTGCTGCTGCCCTTGCTACTACTCGGCGCGGTCGAGGGGCTGCTGCGACTGGCCGGGATCGGTGAGCGACAGCAGCTATTCGTCGCGGCCGCCATAGAGGGTTATCGGCAGCCCAACGAGAGGGTGGTCGAACGCTTCTTCGCCAACCCCGCCGCCGCGCCCCGGGTCAGTATCGACACCACCTTCTTCACGGATGAGAAGGCCGTGAATTCGATCCGGGTCGTCATCCAGGGTGGCTCCAGCGCCGCGGGATTCCCTTACGGCAAATGGGCTTCGCCGGCCGGCATGCTCCAGCAACGACTGGAGCGGGCCTTCCCGGGCCGTCAGGTTGAAGTGATCAGCACCGCGATGTCCGCGGTCAACAGTTACGCCTTGCTGGACTTTGCCGACGAGATCATCGAAATCGATCCGGATGTGGTCGTGATCTACGCCGGCCACAACGAATTCCTCGGCGTACTCGGCGCCGGCTCCGCCTATGCCTCGAGTCTTTCGCCCGAGCTGACGCGCGCTACCCTCAGCCTGCGGCGCTCTCACCTGGTTGAAGCCGGATTCCGGCTCTATGGCGCTCTGAGTCCGGCACCGGCGCAGCGTACCGGGACGCTGATGGCGCGGGTGGCAAAAGAACGGCGGATCCCTGCCGACGGCGCGCTGTTCCGCACTACCGAGGTGCAGTTCGAAGGCAATATTCAGCGTCTATTGAAACGCTACAGGGAGCACGGTATCCCGGTGCTGATCGGCACCCTCGCCGCGAACGAAAAAGATCAGAGCCCGTTTCTTCCGGCGCCGCCGCCGCCCGAGGTGATTGCCGAATGGAACGCCGTAAAAGAGCAGACGCTGGTGATGCTGGCCGACGATACGGATCAGGCACTGACCCTGAGCGAGCGCCTGGTCGAGCTGGCTCCGGATAGCGCTGAATCATGGTTTCTGCGCGGGCGCGCCCGGCTGATGGCCGGCGACAACGAGACGGCCAGAGTCGATTTCCTGCGTGCGAAAGACCTGGACCAGCTGCGCTTCCGCGCTCCGGAATTATTCAACCAGATCATCCGCGAAACCGCGCGCACAGAAGATGCCCTGGTGGTCGAGGTGCAGACCGCGATGGCGGCGCGTTCACCCGGTGGTTCGATCGGACACGAGCTGATGGTCGAACATCTCCATCCCAACGTGGACGGCTATTTCATCATGGCCGATACGATGTATCAGAGCTTGATCGCTGCTGACATTCTCGGTCCACCCGGCCACCCGGTCGGCGAGGATCTGGCCCGGACGGAAATGCCGGTGACCGCGGTCGACCGGCTCGCCGGCGATTATCGGGTCGGGCGTCTGAAGCTGGACTGGCCGTTCCGGCCGGTCAAGGAACCGTTCCAGCTGCCGCCACCGGCCGATGAGATTGAGCAGATCGCTCAGGCCTGGTTCAGCGGCAGGCTGACCTGGAACGAGGCGATGAACCAGGCCCTCGACAGCTATCAGCGCGATGGCAACCTGGATGAGTCAGTGCGGGTCGCGTGGAATCTTGCCGCGGCATTTCCGTTCCAGCCCGACCAGGCCTATCTCGCCGGGACCCTGATGCTGCGTGCCGGTGATCCGCAGCGCGCGCTCGGCCTGCTCTATCGAGCCGTCCGCCTGCAGCCGCGCAACACCCGCTTCATGATGAGTCTGGCCCAGGCGTTCTATCAGTCAGGACGCACCGCCGAGTCGATCCAGGTGCTCGAGCGGGTGCTGGCACTGGAGCCCGCACATCCACGGGCACCGGTCTTTCTCGAACGCCTGCAGCAGGAGTCGTCGCCCGGAAACTGAATCAACGCCGGTCCAGGTCCGCCAGCCCGGCCCGCGCACGGGGATCGTCCGGGGCGATCTGAAGCGCCCGTTTGTACGCGCGGCGCGCGTGTTGCGTCAGACCGCTGCGCGCACCGGCATCAGCCAGTGACAACCAGGTCGGCAGGTGTTCCGGCCGGACCGCCGCGGCCTGATAGAAATAACGTACCGCCTGCAGCGGACGCCCGCCGGCGCTCAGCGCGGTTGCGGCGTCGTACTGGTCCTCAGCGCTAAACGGAAACGCATCGGCGAGGATCAGCGCCACCCGCAGATACTCGCGCTCGTTATTGCTGCGTCGATAGAAATCCCGCAGCCGGCGATGGGCGGTGAGCCAGTCGATCTTCTGTTCATACAGCTCTCTGGCCAGCACGGCCTCGTTGCCGCGTGGTGGCGGCAGCACCGGCTCCCGGCGGGTCTCGACAAACGGCCAGTCCGCCATCAGGCGCATCAATTTGTATTCGCCAAACAAGCGATCCACTGCGCTCAGGGGCATCTCTTGCCGCGCCTGCCCTGTGTCGACAAACGCAAAGCCCTCTCCCAGCAGACCGGTGTCGACCAGGGCCTGATGGAACGCATTCCCGATGATGAAATAGCCCTCGGCGTTCGGATGCAGATGCTCGGTAATCAAGCCGTGACCGATGACGCCGCCCGGCGACGCACGGCGGAAGCCGCTCTCTACCTCAACCACGACCGCGCCATTTGCATCGGCGCGCTCACGGATGACCTCATTGAACAAAGTCGGCGCGCGGAACCGCAGCTGGTCGAGATCTCGAGCGCGCTGATAGGCCCGGAGTGCCTCGTCGCTGCGGCCCTGACTCGCCAGCAATCCAGCCAGCACGTAGGCGGCATCCGCACTGCCACCGGCCGCCAGATCTTCCAGCCGCCGCTGTGCACCCGCGCTCACCGGCTCACCGGCCGCGATCGATCCGGCCAGCGCGCTGATCTCGCCTTCCGCGCCGGGCGCGCTGATAAACGGGGGCTGGTCAGCCTCGTTACTCACCAGGGTCGCAATAAGGACCGGGATACCCGCATCCCGGTAACGATCGAGGATCAGGTCGAGATTGCTGGTGAATTGTTCGACACCGCGGCGATAGAGATCCGAGTCCAGCGGGATCCGCCGCTCGGCGGCAATCCGCGCCATCAGCGTGCCACCCTGCCCCTCGTCACCGCTGACGGCCTGATCGCCGCCGGGCGCAAACAGCCGCTCAAACACACGGTACAGCTGCAAGTTGCGCAGACGCATAATCAACCGGGTCAGCGCGGGCGAGCGGCTGGATGTATAGGCGGAACCCACGCCGAGGATACCGAGAAACTCGTTGTGTCCGGCGTAGATCAGGACCGCGTCGGGCTCGAGCCCGATGATCTCGTCGCTAAAGTCCCAGAGCGCGTAGGAGTTCACCGCCGACATCGCGGTGGAGATCACCTCGATCCGGCGACCGGGATTCTCCCGTCGCAGACGTTGCTCGAGCATCGCCGCCGGTGAGGCCCCGTAGCCGTAGGGGAAGCCGGCAGCGCTGGAGCCGCCCTGCACCACCAGTCGCAGCGCCTCCGGCGAGCGGCGGGTATCAAAGAAGCCCGTTTCGATGGAGACATTGGGCGCCGCCTCGGGGCGGGAAAACAGCCGACCCGCCGCCGCGGGATTGGCCAGGCTGTACTGAGGATATTGTGGATGGGGGACAAACAGCGGGATCCGGGGCGCGACCTCCAGCGCCCGCAGAACGCCCTCGGTGACGCCCAGCAGTAATACCGGCAGCAACACCGCCATCAGCAAGAACAGAGCCTTGCGCGCGGGCCGGGCCGGCGCCTCGACTGCCGCCGGCACTTCTCGCTGGTGCTGTGTCTTGTTCTGTTTGCCCATGTCGTGCCCGGATCAACCGTCGCCGAGTCTGCTCGGCCCCGATGTGCGGGTCAAACCGCGTGCATGCAAAAAAATGCCCGGCGTCATCGGACGCCGGGCCGGGTTTCGAGAACGCTATCGGTCAGGGTCCGCTGACGGTCAGCTCCGGCGCAGCCGGGTTGGTGGCATCGAGCACAAAATCGTAGGCCCCGGTCTGTATGGCGTTGAGAATGATGTTCCCAGCCCCGGCGCAGTTGAGCACATACGCGGTATCCAGATCGAGGTCGCTGCCATTGCTACCGCAATCCACCGTCGACCAGTCTGCTGACGCGACCTTGAAATCCAGATCGCCCGGAGTCAGTCCGGTCAAGGCGACCGTGGCCTGATAGGTCGAGCTACCGGCGTAACGCAGCGGGTTGGCCTCGCTCCAATCCTGGCTCAGGCCGCGGACAAAGACCTGCGCGGCCAGCGGTGTCTTCTCCACCGTCAACAACGGGTTGGCCGGATCGGTGCCGTCCACATGGAACGAATACTGGCCCGCGCCATCGTCGTTGAGGACGATATTCGGCGCACCACCCGCACAGTTCATAGTGTAGGCCACGCCTACGTCGGCATTGGCTCCGTTGCTTCCGCAATCCACTGTAGCCCAGTCCGAAGACGCCACTTTGAAATCCAGCGCGCCGGCCGCCGCCGGATCGGCCAGGGTCAGCTCCTTCTGGTAGCTGTCGTTGCCGATGAAGTCCAGCTCGTTGCCCGCGCTGTCCGACCAGTCACCATTAAAGCCGCGCACAAAGACATCCACGGTAAACGGCGGCGCCTTGAACGCGGTCAGCACCGGGTTCGCCGGGTCGGTGGCATCCACGGTGATCTGTACGTCTCCGGTCTCCGCGACATTGAGCGCCAGATCGCCGGACCCGTCCGCGCAGTTGAGCGCGTAGGGCACATCAAGACTGACCATCGGATCGGCGTCGGCGCCACAGTTGACCGTCGCCCAATCCGACGAGGCGACCTTGAAGGACAGGTCGGCCGGATCCAGCGCGGCGATGGTGTAGCGACCTGTATAGGTCACGCCGCCCTCGTAGCTCAGCTGGTTGGCCGGACTGTCGGCCCAATCCTGATTGAGGCCGCGCACGAACACATCGACGCCGAACGGCGAACAGCTGAGCTGTTCGGCACGGACAAAGACCGCAGTGGTCCGGGCGGGGACGAAGAAGCCGCTGGCATCGTGAGACGCCGTCTGCACCACCGTATCCACCGAGGTCTGTAACACCGGATGCAGCGTGAAGGTGTCGCCGGCAAACTCGTCGACCTGGATCGTCTGGTCTTCGTCGTTGGCGTTGATGATGGTCATCACATAACCGAACTCCGGATCAAGACCATTGCCGGTACAGCCATCGAGACCCTGGGCGATCAGACCGAGCACCTGATCCGGACCGGTGTTGAAGTACTCCACCCGCTCCTTGATCTGGTCTGCAGTCCGCAGCCGATACAGGACCGTGGAGCCACGGACCTCGAACATCTCCAATGCGTGCTGTTTGGCAAAGTCGATGTCGCCCGGTACCGGATCCGTCAACGGATTCTCGAACAGCGGGATCACCTCCGGATAGTTGTTGACGTTCTTCTCCTCGCTGGGGAGACCCACCGCCCAGTTGTTGTCCTGGCCGCTGAAATCCAGCTTGTTGAACCAGTCACCCCAGTTGAAGCTGTCCCGATCCGTCGACTTGGAGCGCAACAGGTCCTGTCCCGCATGGACAAAGGACACACCCTGACCGAGCAGGATGACATCGAGACCGATGTTTTGCGCCCGCACCCGGTCCGCCGTGCTGGTGGCCTCGGGGTGCTTGTATTGCGAGATATCCCACAGGGTCTCGTTATCGTGGGCGGCCGAGTAGTTGATGATCTCCTCCGGATCGCTCACATAGCTGGTCGGTGTAGTGCTGGCGCACGCGCTGTAGCCCACCTGCGCGCCGGTCACCGTCGCCCCGGTCCGATCGACAAACGAGTAGTCCGAGATACTGCCGGCCATGGTGGCCCGGAGCTGATCGGCTGAACACAGAGCTTCCTCAATGAAGTTGGGGTCAGCCTCGTCGTTGACCTCGTTCGCGTCGTAACCGCCACCCGATATAAAGCCCTGGTTGACCACATGGGCATTGCCGTTATCGAACGGTCCGCCGCCGCGCACGGCGTCACGGATACGATCGGTAAACGTGGCGATGCCGGTCCCGGACATATTGAACTGCGTGGCCTGGACAAATCGACGGTCGCTGGCCACCTCACCGAAGTTCCAGCCTTCGCCGTAGATGTACACCGACGGATCGATGGCCCGCAGATCCGCCAGGATCTGTTCCATCTGCGCCTTGGTATGGAAACCCATCAGGTCGAAACGGAACCCGGTGACCTTGTAGTCCTCCAGATAGGTCTGCAAGGTATCCGCCATCAGCTTGCCCATCATGGCGAACTCGGTAGCCGTGTTGGCACAGCAGGTCGAAGTCTCGATTGAGCCCGTGTTCTCGTTGTAGCGGTGGTAGTAACCGGGCACCACCCGATCCAGCACCGACCGGCTGGACTGCCCGCCGGCGTTGGTGTGGTTGTAGACCACGTCCATCACCAGGCGCAGACCCTTGTCGGCCAGGCCCTGGACCATCTGGCGGTACTCGTAGATCCGCGCCACGCCATCGGGATCCGAGGCATAGCTGCCCTCGGGCACGCCGTAGTGCCACGGGTCATAACCCCAGTTGAACCCGTCGAGGTCGTTCATCCAGCCCTGCACCTGTTGCTGCATGGTAGAGGTCGGATCATCCGCGGTCGTCTGCTCCTGCAGCTCGCGGATGGTCAGGCCGCTGTAGGTCGGGCACAGCCCGGCCGCGGCCGGATTGGCCGCGCAAAGATCATCCACCAGATCATCGAGCTCGACCCGGTTGGCACGGACCTCCTCGATGGTCGCGATGTCGAAGCTCGGCAGCAGATGCAGATGGGTCAGACCGGCATCGGCGAGACCGGACAGATGGTTGTGGCCATCCGTATTATCCAGCGCGAACGCGGTGTATTTGCCGCGGTCGGCCTCGGGCACCGTCGCATCGGAGACGCTGTAATCCCGCATCTGCAGCTCGTAGACCGCGATGTCCTCGGGCTCGCCATACGGCGGCAGCACCAGCGCATCCCAGCCGGGCGGCCGCAAATCCAGATCGTCGAGATTGACGATCTGGCTGTTGGCGCTGTTGGCGCTGAGGCTGACCGAATAGGGATCGGTCACGGTGTTGGTCACCAGCGCCGACTCGGCATAGGTATAGACCTCCAGCGTGAAGTCGTAATACATCCGATCCCAGCTCGCGTCACCAGTGGCACTCCACACACCGCTGTCCGCGTCCAGGGTCATGGCCACCTGGTCGGCCGGTACCCCCGGGGCAGAATACAGATTCAGCGTGACGCCGCTATCCGGGTAGGCGGTCGGCGCCCACAGACGGATAGTCGGGCTGGTGCCAGCCCAGCTGACGCCCAGATCGACCTGGGTCGCGGCTGCCGCATACAGATCGTCCAGCAGTCCGGGAATCTGCACATAGGTCGCCGTCAGCGGGATACCGAATCCGTCCCGACCCACCGCGACCAGCTGATAGCGCGCGATCTCCTTGGCATTGCCGGTCACCTCGGCCGGCATCGCGTAGGCGTCATAGCCGGACAGATGCAGCTGGTTGGCCGGCTGCGGATTGGTACCCGCGCTCAGCGTAACGGACTCGAAATTGCCGGAGAATATGCCGCCATTGATCTTGATCGAGGCGTCGGCAGACCACAACAGCTCGACCGTCGTCACGCCGTCACCGGCGTTCCAGAGCAGCGTACCGGTATCCACCCAGTGGGCGGCGCGTCCGCTAAGCGAAACGCCCTCCGCGGGCGGTGCGCTGGACACATCCGGACTGCTGTCGTTGACGAAGACGATATTGCCGTCGACGGCCACGCGGATGCTGATATCGCCATCCGGCGCCTTGGCGCTGCCCTGATGGATCACCAGTCCCAGATTGTCCGGGAAGGCGTCGGCCGGATCCGGATTGTTGTCGTAACACGGATTTGGCGGCAGCGTGATGCGGAAATAGGTACCGATGGCGTCGGTCCCCTCCACGGTACAGGTTTCGGCGCCATCAAAGATGGTCCACGAGGGGCCGCCTGGTTCGATCGGGAACAGGTGCATGTTCCAGCCGTCATAGGCGCCATCCTCACGATCGTAGTAGAGGATGATCTCTCCCTCGCCCGGGATCGCGGCGCTGGCGCCGATCGGATTGTTGATCGCTTCGGGGTTGCCCGAGAACGCATAGACGTTGTTGCCGTCGGTGGGATTCTCGAACACCGGCGCCAGGAAGGTGCCGGTCGGATCAGGCGTCCCGCTCTGGTTGACGGTAAACGTCAGAATTCCGCCAGCCGGTGCCGGCACATCGGCGGAACAGCCGAAACCATCGTCGGGTATGCAAGCGTAGCTCTCGCCTTCGACCACGATAAAGGTATCGGCATAATTGCCGTCGGCCCGATGATAGAACACGGTTGCCGTGGTTGCCCCGGGTTGGTCGGCCGGGTTAGCGACCCAGGTAATCGTATCCACGGCTACATCGCCGTTGCCGGCAAAGATCTCGATCGTACGCACCGGAGAATCGCGGCCTCCGCGCTCGAAGGAAACGGTGGTCAGGCCGGTGCCCTCGACCAGTACTTCTTCGGTCGTGCCGTCGGTATTGCTCGCGGTCACATCAGTCGTATCCGGCACGCCCGGATCGACCGGGCCGCCGCCACCGAGCTCGACCTCGGTCATAGTGATGCTGGCCGCCTCGATGTCATTGAAGTCGGCAGTGAAGTTATAACAGCCATCACTCGGCACGTTGACCACGCCCTCAGGACCTCCGGGACCCGGATCCACCAGCGCCTGGGTATCCCCCGGCTCGAGCACGTCATCGGGTACCGTGGCCCGCTCGACTTCCCAGCCGGCCGAACCGACTTTGTAGTTGTACTCGCCGGCCGCCATCTCGAATTCGGACTGGTAGATACCGCCGCCAAAATTGACAAACAGGAACTCGCTGGTCGGCGTCGGGTTGCCCCAGTCATTAAAGC
>JBATKC010000333.1:0-4376 GCA_049669065.1 Gammaproteobacteria bacterium | reverse complement strand
GCAGCGGCGGGCTGCGTCGGGCGACGATCAGATTGAAGCCATAACAGACCGCGCCGCCGAGGATCGCGAGCTGGGACAGCAGCGCGGTCCCCTCGCCGCGTAAGGCGCCGAGCGCTTCGGGGCCGGTCAGCATGATGATGCCGGCGAAGCCCATCGCAAAACCCAGCGCCCGCCAGCGGTTGAGACGCTCACCCGGAACCAGGAAATGGGCCAGCACCAGGACCACCAATGGCATCACCGCCATCAGGATACCGGTCAGACCCGACGGGACCCGCTGCTGGCCCCAGGAGATCAAAAAAAACGGCAGCGCGTTGCCAAGCACGGACATGATGACAATAGCCAGCCAGGCGCGGGGCTCGCGCGGCACCGGTTGGCCGCGTATCGCGACCAGCGCCATCAGGAATGCAGCGCCGATCCACAGCCGGCCCGTCACCAGCTGCAACGGGCTAAAACCATCGAGCGCGATATCGGCGAGGCCGAACGCAGAGCCCCACAACGCGACCAGCAGAAACAGCAGCAGCCAGTCGGCCACCGTGGGACGGGTCATACCGGGCTCACTGCGACCGACCGCGCGTCGGCCGTGGCGCATCATCAAGCGCGTCGTCGCCGTCATCCTGCTCAGGGTGCCGCCGCTGGTGTTCGGATCGCTCGGCAGCTTGCTCCGCCTGTTTGCGCCGCACTTCCTCCAGCATCACTCGCAGCCATTCGTTCATCGTCTCTGTCTGCCCTCATCGTGGACCCAGTCCCAGGTCTTCGACGCCCGGGCCAGCACCCGCTGCTGATCCTCGTCCAGCAGGAATCCCTGCTCCACCACCATCGTCGCCGCGGCGGGCGCTGAGCCCAATGCCGCCGACAGCAGCATAAGGGCTCCGAGGCGACCAACAATGGCTAAGGCGTGGGGCAAGATGGCGCTCCCTGTTGCGGGCATGGATCCGGTCAACGATGCGGCGGTCAGTCCGGGCAGCCTGCCCGCGAGCGGTCCATTGTAGCGCCTTGTCGGTTGGATCAGCCGCGGCCTGGGTGGCGCCGCGGCAGGAACAAGGGCAGCAGCAACAGCCCGGCGACAAATCCGCCGATGTGTGCCCGGAACGCGACGCCACCGCTGCCCGGCTGCGCCAGCAGAGAACTCAGGAGCTGGATCAGGAACCACAAACCGAGAACCAGGAGGGCCGGCAGACGCACGATCTGCAGCACGAAGAACACCGGCACGACCACGCGCACCCGGGCATGCGGATACATCAGCATATAGGCGGCCAGCACGCCGGAGATCGCGCCGCTGGCACCGATCATCGGGATCCTCGAGGCCAGATCGGGCAAGGCCTGGGCCAACGCGGCAGCCACGCCACAAAAAAGATAGAAGATCACAAACCGCAGGCGGCCGAGCCGGTCCTCCACGTTGTCGGCGAAAATCCACAGGAACAGCAGATTGCCGAGAAGATGCATGATGCCGCCATGCAGGAACATCGAGGTGAACACGGTCAGAGGCGGCGCAATCAGCGCCAGCTCCGGCGGCAGGGCCGCGCGTCCGCTCAACACTGCCGGCACCAGTCCAAACGAGAACATCGCATGGCGGAAACCGTCGGCACCGAGCGTGAGCTGCCACAAGAACGTCGCCGCACACAATGCGATGATCAGGTAGCTGATCACCGGCGTGCGCCGGACCGGGTTGTCATCCTGGATCGGGATCACCGCGGCTCAGCGTCGCTCAATCAATGTCGCCGCTCCAGGGTGGTGACGGCTGCGCGGCCTCCGGCAGCCGGTCCCGCAGCAGCCCGGCCAGCGCTCGCAGACAGACCTCGTCATCCGACAGTGGACCCTGGCTAAACACACCACTGTCCATACCCTGCTGCACCCGCTCGATCAGATCCTGGTCCTCGGCGTTGACCTGCCGGTTGACCCGCCAGTTCAGATAGCGCGCCAGACGCATCTCGCGTCGCGCGTCCGGCAGCGCGTAGGGGATCTCC
This sequence comes from Gammaproteobacteria bacterium, assembly GCA_049669065.1. GTDB lineage: Bacteria > Pseudomonadota > Gammaproteobacteria > Steroidobacterales > XN24 > CAMYOC01. Next base: position 2,412 of record JBATKC010000333.1, on the reverse strand, counting down.
CGGATCATCGTGCGGCCTGGCCCCAGCGGGATCATCTGCATAAAGTCGATCTGATCCGGATACAGATCGAAGGCCAGATTCGGCCACATCAGGAAATAATTCCAGCGTCGATCCAGCGGCTCGGGCAGATGAGGCACCTGCGGCAGGATGCGGCAATACAGCGCGCCGGAACCTCTGGCACCTTGCGGATCAAGATCCGCGCTCATGTGCATCACATGACGGCCGGCCTCGAGCCGATAACTGTCACCAGCCAGCGCGGACAGACCGCGGTGGGCGAGATTGATGTGCAAGCCGTCGGCATAATTCTCCACCACTGTTTTCCAGTTCACCTCCCGCGGTCGCAGCGTCAACCGCCCCAGCGCACGCATCTCCGGCAGCCGATAGGCGGAGAGGATCTCGGCCCAGGGTGCCATCATCTCCCCGACACCAGGCCCGTCGCCCGCGCAGCGGACAAATATGAAACCCTCCCAGATCTCCAGCTCCGGTCCATGGAGCGACCACTCTTCCGGCCGCAGCCTGGTGTAGGTACTCACGCCCGGCACGCCGATCAGCCGGCCCCGAAGGTCATAGGTCCAGCCGTGATAGGGGCAGGTAATCCGGCCGCGGGCGCAATGCCCGCCCCCGTCCTCAGCGCCATCCAGCAGGCGCGCGGCGCGATGCCGGCAGACGTTGTAAAAGGCCCGGATCTCTCCGTCGTCACCGCGGATCACCACCACCGGTCGCCCAAGAAAATCCAGCCGGTGGTAGTCGCCCGGTTCGGCGATGTCGCTGATATGGCAGACGACTTGCCACGCGGGCAGCAGTACCTGGCCGACTTCGCGCTCGAAAAAACGCGGATCCGAATAGACCCAGCCCGGCAGGCCCAGGGCGACGCGCTCAGCGCTGCCGTCAACGGTCCGGGTGGCGGACCGGTCAGCCATAGACCCGGGTTGCCAGCCGCCGCGCCCGGCGACGTGCGTTCCTGAGCTGCCGCCCGATCTCCGTACCCAGCGCGGGCGTCATGTCCCCGTGGTCCCGGGCGACGCTTCTGAGCACTGCCAGATCCTGGTGCCAACCGAGTTCGTCACCGAGCCGTTCGAGCAGGTCGCAACGACCGGCATCTGCAGGGTCGGCGAGCACGGAACGCTGGTGATATTCCCGCTTCGCGCGTTTCCGCAGGGTATGCCATTGCTCCGGGCGCGTGCGGCCCGACAGGCCGCGAAAAACGGTTGCGCCTCCTGCACGCGTGCGTTTGACTGCAAGCGAGACGGTTGCCGGCGTCAGCGGCGGCACCGGCCGTTTGGCCAGATCTGCGGCGAGTTCCCGCAGCTCATCGCGGATCACGGCGACAAATTCGGTGTCGAAAGCACCCGCGTCGAGCAGGCGCGCGCGGCGCGCCTCCAGATAACGCTCGAAATCTGCGACGTCCGCGCGTTTGAGTCTGCCATCCGAAGCCAGCACCGTTTGACGCAAACTCAGCAGATTCACATCGGCATCGCGCAGCTCGCACAGACGGCGACCGATATCACGACACAGCCGCTCATCCTGGCGCAAGTCCGTCCCGGTCGCGTCGGCGATCAGACGCAGCACCGCCCGCACCCACTTCATATTCTTGCGTGACTGATGGACGGCCGCTTCGTGCGTCACCGCCGAGTCATGGAGCAGGCGTTCAGCCTGGTCCAGGCGCGCCAGCAACTGCTCGTGGATGCGATGACCCAGGGGCGCCTTGTCGACATTAAAGATGCTGGCGTTCGGCTCGGACAAGATCCGTCCCCCCCGTGGAGAATCTTCGCGGTGCGCGACGACGTTCCGCAATGACTGCTCAATATTCAAGGCGCCAGCGGCAGACGCCACAGATGGCTGCCGCTGGCGTCGATCAGACAAATCATATCCGTTCCGCAGCGCATCAGCTCTAGCGCGGGCCAGGGCAAGCTCAGTCGACGCCGCCAACTCAAACCGCCATCCCGACTCAGCAACAGCTGTGAGACGCCGCCAAGCTCCAGCACCAGCTGCCAATGCAGCGGCCGCCCGGCGTCCTGCAGCAGCCTTGCCGCGGTGGCGGGTCCCGGCAGGTCTCCAGCCAGCATCTGCCAGCTCCCGCCGCCGTCGTGACTGTGCCATATCTGTGTATCGCTGCGCCGGGTCGTGACCAGCAGACGGCCGCGGACACCGAACGCGTCGGTGGCCTGGGCCAGCGGGTATCCCTCGGGCGCAGCCGCTGCTGAGAGTGATGGTGTTGCCCGCTCGACGCCCGCTGCCCATACGTTTTGCGACATCGAGCCGCCCAAGGCAGCCGGCTCAGGGACGAGTTGCCCGATCATGCCGTGCCGCCCGAGTCGCTGGATGCCTGCGGCCGGCGGCGCCCACTTTAGCCACAGGGCATCAGGGTCCGCCGGATCCTGGGCTGTTCCTTCCAGCGGCGGCACCACCGCG
>JBATKC010000332.1:0-3818 GCA_049669065.1 Gammaproteobacteria bacterium | reverse complement strand
GTTCCGGCCCTACCCGCCGGCCCATGACGCTCAAGGTCGCCATCGCACAGATTAACCCCGTCGTCGGCGACGTGGCGGGCAATGTCGCCCTGATCCTGCAGCGGGTCGCGGCCGCTCGGGATCAGCTCGGCGCGGATCTGGTGGTGTTCCCGGAGCTGGCCCTGAGCGGCTACCCGCCTGAAGATCTTCTGTTCCACGGCAATATGCGTCGTAGCGTAGGGCGCGCGCTCGAGCAGTTATGCGCCGAGGTAGCCGGTATCTCGGTGCTGGTGGGTTATCCGGAGTATGTGGGTGACTGCATCCATAACAGCGCCGCAGTGATTGCCGAGGGCCGCGTGGTGGCGAACTATCGCAAGCGGCTGTTGCCCAATTACGGCGTTTTCGACGAACAACGCTACTTCACTGCAGGCGACCAGGCGTGTGTGGTCGAGATCGCGGGCGTGCGTTGCGGTGTGGTCATCTGTGAAGACATCTGGCGCAGCGGCGCCGCAGGGGCAACGCAAGAGGCTGGCGCGCAGGTGCTGCTGGTCATCAACGGATCGCCTTATGACACCACCAGTCAGCGACGCCGCGAAGACGTGATCCGCGCGCGCGTAGCGGAGACCGGTCTGCCGCTGATCTACTGCAATATGGTCGGTGGCCAGGACGAACTGATCTTCGACGGAGGCTCGATGGCGGTGGCCGTCGGCGGCGAGGTAGTAATGCGGGCGCCGGCGTTCGAGGAAGCGCTGCTGTTGGTCGAACTCGAGATCAGGGATTCGGCGGTGCAGCCCGTTCCCGGCCCGATCGCGCCGGTGCTTGAAGACGCGTCCGGCGTGTATCAGGCGCTGGTACTGGGCGTACGCGATTATGTCGAGAAGCATCGCTTTCCCGGCGTCGTCCTGGGCCTGTCGGGCGGTATCGATTCCGCGCTGACACTGGCCATCGCGGTAGATGCGCTGGGTGTGGACCGCGTGCGCACAGTGATGATGCCGTCCCGCTACACCGCGGAGATCAGCCTGTCGGACGCCCAGGTCATGGCAGACGCGCTGGGCGTGCGCCATGATGTGATCTCTATCGAGCCGATATTCCGTTCGGTCAACGAGGCGCTCGCGGAGCTCTTTGCCGGCCGCGAGGAGGATGTCACCGAGGAGAACATCCAGTCGCGCTGCCGCGGCATGATCCTGATGGCGATCTCCAACAAACTCGGCCTGATGCTGTTGACGACCGGCAATAAGAGCGAGATGGCGGTGGGCTACGCCACGCTTTACGGCGACATGGCGGGCGGCTTCGCGCCGATCAAGGACTGTAGCAAGAGCATGGTGTTCAGGCTGGCCGACTATCGCAACAGCCTCGGCGCGGTGATCCCATCACGCATCATCGAGCGGCCTCCCTCGGCCGAGCTGCGCCACGAACAGAAAGACACTGACTCTTTGCCTCCCTATGAGGTGCTGGATCCGATCCTGTCCGCCTTTATCGAAGAGGATTGCTCCGTCGATGACATCGTCGCCCGCGGCTTCGATCGCGCGATCGTCGGCCGGGTGTTGGGGATGGTGAAACGGAACGAATACAAACGCCGTCAGGCGCCGCCGGGCATCCGCGTCAGCCGCCGGGCCTTCGGCCGCGACTGGCGCTACCCGATCACTTCAGGTTTCGACGCAGGATAAAGCGTTCGATCAGCGTGCCTTCGGGCTTGGAGCCGCGTTCACCATAGGCCACTGCCTGATCCGGGTAGTTCTCCTGCAGCACATTCATGGAGCTGGCCGCCAGCTGATCCAGACCCAGCTGGCGATAGGCGGAGACCAGAATCTGCAAGGCCGGGACCACCGATTCCGACTGTGGGTAGGTCTGCAGCACGTTTCTGGCCCGGTTGGCCGAGGCGACAAAGGCGCCGCGGCGCAGATAGTAATCGGCGACGTGGATCTCGTAGCGAGCCAGCTGGTTGCGCAGATAGACCATCCGCTGGCGCGAATCCTCGGCATAGGCGCTGTCGGGGAACTGGTTGGCGACGACCGAGAAGCTGCGGTATGAGGACTCCAGCTTGTCCTGTGGGCGTTGACTCTGATCGACCCGGAAAAGCTTCTCCAGCGGACCTCGCGAACGTTCAAAATTGACCAGCCCCTTGACGTAGTGAGCGTAGTCGATGCGCGGATGCGTCGGGTTTTCGAGCAGGAACTGATCTGCCGCCTCCAGCGCCGATTCGGGTTCGCCGGCTCGGTAGTAGGCATACATCAGATCGAGCTGGGCCTGCTTCGCAAATTCACTGAAGGGATAGACGGCGGTGAGATATTCGAAGTTACTCACCGCGTAGCCGAAGTTGCCGATATTCAGGGCCCGCTCGCCGCGCTCGAACATCTCCCTGGCATCTTCGTTCGGGTCGACGGTCTGTCCGCGCTTGGAGGCGCAGCCGGCGGTAGCCGCGGCCACACAGGCCACGAACAGCAGAGAGCGGGCGAGCTTTGTCAGGCGGAGGTCCAAATGATCTACCGGGGCGATGAGGAGACCGGAGCGGGGGCGGATTATAACGTAAACTTGCCGTTCAAACGGCCCCTGCCGGGAGCCCGGGACAGGACCCTTGAATACTGAAAACAGCGAGTTTTTCGCTCTGGTAGACGAACAGCAAAGCGGCCGGCGGCTGGATCAGGCCGCGGCCGACCTGTTTGCCGGCTTCTCCCGCAGTCGGCTAAAGCAGTGGATCCTGGGCGGCCAGCTGACGGTAAACGGTGAACAACGGCGGCCCCGGGACCCGGTGGTCGCCGGCGAGCGGCTGCGTCTGATCGCCGAGCCTGAGCCCAGGGTGAGTATCGCCCCGGAGCGGATCCCCCTGTCGATCGTGTGGGAGGACGATGATGTACTGGTCATCGACAAGCCGGCGGGTCTCGTGGTCCACCCGGGGGCAGGCAATCCGGCCGGCACGCTGCAAAATGCGCTGTTGCACTACCGCCCGGCCCTGGCCGAAGTGCCCAGAGCCGGACTCGTCCATCGGCTGGACAAGGACACCACCGGCCTGATGGTCGTGGCGGCGACGGAAACAGCCCATGCGGCGCTGGTCCGCCAGCTGGAGGCGCGCAGCGTGCGTCGGGAATACGAAGCCGTTTGCCGAGGCGTATTGACCGCCGGTGGCACCATCGATGCCCCGATCGGCCGCCATCCGGTGGATCGGTTGAGGATGACGGTGCGCAATAGTGGACGGCCGGCGGTGACCCATTATCGGGTCGTCCGGCGTTTCCGCGGACACACGCATCTGCTGGCCCGCCTGGAGACGGGGCGGACCCACCAGATCCGCGTGCATCTGGCCCACGCCGGACATCCGCTGCTGGGCGATCCGGTCTACGGACGGCTTCAGTTGCCGGCCGGCGCCACCCCGGAGCTGATCGACAGTCTGCGTGGATTCAGGCGTCAGGCGCTACACGCGCGGCGTCTGGCGTTTCAGCATCCGGCCAGCGGTGAGACCGTGGCCTTCGAGGCCGAATTGCCGCGGGACCTGCGCGATCTGTTGACCATCCTGAACCAGGACGCCAGGTCGGCGGATGTCTGAGCCGGGGTTGCTGCAGCCCGCGTGGCCGGTGCCATCGGGGGTCCGGGCCCTGTCGACAACGCGGCTGGGCGGCGTCAGCACCGGTCCCTACGCCAGCTTCAATCTTGGTCGCCATGTGGGCGATGAGCCGGCAGCAGTCAGCGCGAACCGCGCCCGTCTGCGCCAGTCGGCCGGCCTTCCTGACGAGCCCGTGTGGCTCGACCAGCAGCACGGGATCGAGGTGCTGAATCTCGATCATGACCATCTCCAAAGCACAGTCCGACGGGCGGATGCGGCGGTCGCCTCCGGCCCCGGGTTGGTG
>JBATKC010000331.1:0-15301 GCA_049669065.1 Gammaproteobacteria bacterium | reverse complement strand
CGCCAACAGCGTGCTGGATGCGACCGGCTATGTGACGGCCCGGCGCCAGGCCACGGTGTCGTCGGAGATCACCGGGAAGGTCCGTGAGGTACTCATTGAGGAAGGGATGACCGTCGACGCCGGTCAGGTACTGGCATATCTTTACGACACCACCGAACAGGCCGAGTTGGCGCTCGCCCGGGCCGAATTCGAATCCACCCGCGCGGTCCTGGCCGAAACGCAGGCGCAGCTTACCGAAGCGGAACAGAACCTCGCGCGGACCCGGGAACTCCGCGCGCGTCAACTAACCAGCCAGAGCGATCTGGATGCGGCCGAAGCGGCCGCCGCCACCCTCGCCGCCCGGCTCGCGACTGGCCGCGAGAACCTGCGGGTCGCCACAAGGTCGATCGAACTCCAGCAACAACGGATCGACGAATTTACCATCCGCGCGCCGTTCGGCGGCGTCGTGATCGCAAAGAATGCACAGCCGGGAGAGATGATCTCTCCGATCTCCGCCGGCGGCGGATTCACTCGCACCGGCATCTGCACGATCGTCGATATGGACTCGCTGGAGATCGAGGTCGACGTCAACGAAGCCTATATCCAGCGCGTGAGTGCCGGGCAGTCCGTCACGGCGACGCTGGACGCCTATCCCGAATGGCGGATCCCGGCAGAGGTCATCGCGATCATCCCGGCGGCCGACCGACAAAAAGCGACGGTCCGCGTGCGGATCGGCTTTCTTGAGAGAGATGCACGGGTCCTGCCGGACATGGGGGTCAAGGTGGCCTTCCTCGAAGCCGCGCCACCGGAGGACGACGCGACCGGCCGCACCGGGATCGTGGTGCCGACTGCGGCCATCGTACGCCGGGCCGGCCAGCCGGTGGTCCTCGTCGTCGCCGACGGACGGGCGGAGTCCCGCAACGTGCGCATCGTGGAAACCAGTGGCCCGCAGACCCGGATCCTCGAGGGTCTCGTCGCCGGCGAGCGCGTAGTCCTCGAGCCGCCCGACGAACTTGCCGACGGTAATGAGGTCGAAATCGCAACACGCTAGACTTCCCGCTTCACCAATCAGCAGCACCTGAATCACGACAACGCAAACGCAAACGCACGGAGAGACGATGACAGAGAACCTGGTCGAGGTGAAAGACGTCCACAAGTCCTACACCAAGGGCAAGGACAAAGTCGAAGTCCTGCACGGTCTGGATCTGGACGTGACCCAGGGTGACTTCGTCGCCTTGATGGGGCCATCCGGATCGGGCAAGACCACGTTGCTCAATCTCATCGGCGGACTCGATCACCCGACCACCGGCAGCGTCACGGTCGCCGGCCAGACTCTGGACGCGCTGTCGAACAATGCGCTGGCCGGCTGGCGCGCACGTCAGATCGGCTTTATTTTCCAGTTCTACAACCTGCTGCCCGTGCTCACCGCTGCCCGCAACGTCGAAGTCCCACTGCTGCTGACCCATCTGAAAAAGCCCGAGCGCCGCCGTCATGTGGATACCGCGCTGTCGGTGGTGGGACTATCGGATCGCGCCGACCACTATCCCCGGGAATTGTCCGGCGGTCAGGAGCAACGGGTCGCGATCGCTCGTGCTATCGCCTCCGATCCCGCGCTGTTGTTATGCGACGAGCCGACCGGCGACCTCGACCGGCAGACGGCCGAGGAGATACTCCGACTGCTGCAGGCGCTGAACACCGAGCATGGCAAGACCATCATCATGGTCACGCACGACCCTCAGGCCGCCAGCTACGCCAAACGTACGGTGCATCTGGACAAGGGGCAGCTCGTCGACGAGATGCGCCATTGAAATACGCCTATCTCATCTGGAAAAACCTCTGGCGAAAGAAGACACGCACGATCCTCACTGTGTTGTCGATCTTCGTCGCATTCATCCTCTACGGCCTTCTGGGCGCTCTCGACTTCGCCTTCAACTCCGGCGCGCAGCTCGCAAATGCCAAACGCCTGGTGACGATCCACAAAGTCTCGTTGATCCAGTCCCTTCCGATCAGCTATCTCGAACGCATCCGACAAACGCCCGGCGTGGCAGATGTGACCCATGCCGACTGGTTTGGCGGTTACTATCAGGATCCACGCAACCAGTTCCCACAATTCCCGGTGGAGCCCGAGAGCTATCTCCGGGTCTATTCCGAGATCACGCTGCCCGACGCCCAGCGCGAGAACTGGCTGGCCAACCGTACCGGCGCCATCGTCGGCCGCGCCGTGGCCGAGCAATATGGCTTCAAGGTCGGTGACCGGATCCCGATCCAGGCCGGCATCTATCCGAAGTCGGACGGCGGACGCACCTGGGAATTCGAGATTGACGGCATCTTCGATACCGACGATGCCCGGGGCAACACCGCCTATATGCTGTTCCATTACGACTACTTCGACGAGGCGCGGGCATTCGGTCAGGACTCGGCCGGCTGGTATATCTTCGAGGTTTCAGACCCGACCCAGGCCGAAGCCGTCGCTGCCGCGATCGACCAGGGGTTCGCGAATTCACCCGCCGAGACCAAGACCAGCACCGAGGCGGCCTTCGCCGAGTCCTTCGCCAAGCAATTCGGTGATATCGGCCTGATCATTTCGGCAGTACTGGGCGCCGTGTTCTTCACCATCCTGCTCGTCGCCAGTAACACCATGGCGCAGGCGGTACGCGAACGAATTCCGGAAATGGCGGTGCTGAAGACACTGGGGTTCCGCGACTCCAGCGTGCTGGGTCTGGTCCTCGCCGAGTCGATCACTATCGCACTCCTGGGCGGTCTTACAGGCTTGGGGCTCGCCTGGGTGCTGATTGGTGGTCTGGCCAGCGCATTCGCGGCCTTCCTGCCCAGCTTCTATCTGCCGGGCGAAACGATCGTGAAAGGCCTGCTGGTCATGCTGGGTGTCGGCTTCATCTCCGGGATTTTCCCGGCACTGCAGGCGAAACGACTGACCATCGTCGATGCGCTGGGGCGGCTGTAGCCATGTATAACTGGTTCAGACAGATTTCGGCCGTGACGGCCATGAACCTGCGCAACCTCCCCGCTCGACCAGGGCCGTCCGCAGTGGCGGTGCTCGGGGTCGCCGCCGTCGTCGGCGTATTCGCGGCGGTACTGTCGATGGCCAAGGGCTTCGAACGCACGATGGTGGCTGCGGGGGCCGAGGATGTCGCCATCATATTCAGAGCCGGTGCGACCACCGAACTCAACAGCGGTCTGAGTTTCGAGCAGACCCAGATCATCGCCGGGGCGCCCGGCATCGCCGGGGTCGATGGTTCGCCCGTGACATCGGCCGAACTGTTCGTCGTGGTCGATTTGCCCAAGAAAAGCACGAACACCTCCGCCAATGTTCCGCTGCGCGGCGTCCAACCGGGCGGCTACGCGGTCCGACCCAATCTGCGGATCGTGGAAGGCCGGCCGTTCGAACCCGGTCGCAACGAGATCGTCGTCGGGCGGGCCGCACAGCGTCAGTTCGTCGGGCTCGAAGTCGGCCGGACCGTGCGCTTCGGACAGACCGACTGGCAAGTCGTCGGCGCTTTCGAGGACGGCGGTGGTGTCTCGGAGTCCGAGCTGTGGTGCGACGTCCGCGTGCTCCAGCCTGCCTGGCGCCGCGGCAACACCTTCCAGTCGGTACGGGTGCGACTCGAGAGCCCGGCCGCCATCGACGAATTCGAGGCTGAACTGGCGAAGGACCCCCGGGTCGAAGTCGATGTGTTTGCCGAGCGTGCCTATTACTCGGAGCAGTCCGAGGGCCTGAGCCGCTTTATCCGGCTCGTGGGCTATCCAGTCAGTATCCTGATGGCGATCGGTGCGGTATTCGCGGCGCTAAACACAATGTACAGCTCGGTCGCAGCGAGGACGCGGGAGATCGCGACATTGCGCGCGATCGGCTTCCGCCCCAGCGCGGTAGCACTGGCGACCCTGATCGAATCCATGGTGCTGGCACTGATCGGCGGTGTGGTCGGCGGCGCATTCGTCTATGTCATCTTCAACGGCTTTACGGTCTCGACCCTGAACGGCGCCAGTTTCAGCCAGGTCGTATTCGACTTCGCGGTGACTCGGGGCCTGCTCGAACAGGGGATGGTCGCCGCGCTGAGCATCGGCCTGGTCGGTGGCCTTTTCCCGGCGCTGAGAGCGGCACGTCTGCCGGTAGTGACCGCGCTACGCGAACTCTGAAGTAGTGATTCGGGACGTTGACCGGGGTCGAACCGATTGTACGCTCAGGGAAGCCTTGATTAGACCCCTGTTGACTGGAGCCCTATTGGCTCCTGTCCCGAATTCGACCAACGAGTCAAAGGCAAGCGATCGCTAACCGGACAAGTCTGTTGCCGGCGAAACGGCAGTCAACGCTCCGGCGCCTGATCACCCCCCGGCAGCCCGTCCAGGAAGGCCGACAAGCCCTGAAGGTAGGTCTGCTGGTCCCGGATAAATCCGTCGTTGTGAGAACCGTGCAGCGCCACGAAGTCGCGCGGCTCCGGCGCCGCGTCGAAGATCGCCTGGCCGTGATGGAAGGGGATGATCTCGTCGTCGCGGCTGTGGATGACCAGCACCGGGCAGCGCACCTCGCGGATGGACTCCGCCGTCGCATGGCGCAGCCGGCTCAACCAGCGCACCGGCAGCCAGGGGTAGAGTTCCTGGCCGATATCGGGCACCGAACTGAAGGAGGACTCCACGATGAGTGCCAGGGGTTCACGGCGGGCCGCCAGCCAGGCCGCTACCGACGCGCCCAGGGAACGGCCAAAAAGGATGATCTGGTCCGGCTGGACATCACGGGTCCCGATGAGATAGTCCCAGGCCGCCTCGGCATCCCGGTAAATGCCGGCTTCCGTGGTCCGACCACCGCTTTCACCATAGCCCCGGTAATCGATGATCAGGACGGACAACCCAAGCTGATGGAACTGGCGAATGGAATCCACTCGGTGGGAGATATTCCCGGCGTTGCCGTGGAAGAACAGCAGGACTCGCTCACTCTCGCCGGGGATGAACCAGCCGTGCAGGCTCACGCCGTCGGCGGTGCCGATACGTACATCCTCGAAATCCAGGCCCGCATATTCCGGGGTCATAATGAGCTTACGTCCCGGCACGTCCGGGAGATACAGCATGCGGCCCTGCATGAGATACATGAACAGGAGCAGCAGACCGTAGCCGCCAGCCAGCACTGAGACGAGTTTCAACATCACAATCTAACGCTAGAATCCGCCGGCGCATTTGTCCAACGCACCGGCGACGGTCGCAGAAATGACGCCGGATTCCGGAGCCGGCCTAACGGCTAATCCCGCCCGCTGTCTTCATCCGGACAGCAGCATGATGGCTGACGCCCCCGATCAGCCAGCGAGACCGGGCAACAAGCCCTTGACGCCTGCCCCCAGCATCCCGAACGCGATGGCCAGCAGCAGCATGCCCATGAACTTGGTCAGGATCTCGAGCCCGCGGACGCCCAGCAGGCGGGTGATCAATCCGGAGGCCACGAAACAGACGCAGATCAGGACCGCCATGGCCACGCAGACCATCGACATCTCCAGATTGCTTTTGACGCCCTGATACTGGTGGCTGTTGACGATCACGGTCACGATGGCGCCCGGACCGGCGACCATCGGCATGGCCAGGGGCACCACCGCGATGTCCGGTTTAACGGTCTCAGCCTCCCCGTCGGTCTTGGTATCGTGGATTGCACTCTGACTGCTGTTCAACATCGACATGGCGATAGCGGCGATCATGACTCCGCCAGCGGTCTGGAGGCTGGGGATGCTGATATCGAACAGCCCGAGCACGAACTCCCCGCCCCAGACGCTGCCGACCAGGATGAGCGCAATGGCGACCGACGAGCGGATCGCTATCGACCGGCGCTGCTCTGCCGAGCGATCAGAGACCATACTGGCGAAGATGGCGACCCCGCCGATGGGATTGAGGATCGCGAACATCGCGGTCCCGAAGGTGATTAGTGCGGTCTTGTCCACGAGTCAGCCCCTTTAATGCACTGCAGCGCAGTCTAGCTGATTGTGATCACATGGGCCCGGGAGAGCGGCATCGCGAAATTCGCTAGACTGCAGGTATAGCGAGGGGCCAGGACAGCCATGAGTCACAAGCACAAACGCCTTCTGAAATCGATCTTCACCGAGCCGTCCAGCGGCAACCTTCACTGGCGGGAGATCGAATCTCTGCTCAACCACCTGGGCGCTGAGATTCAGAGCACCCATGGCGCGCGGCTGACAGTGGTGTTGAACAAGGTGGAAGGCCAGTTACACCGACCGCACCACAGCGGCGCGCTGAGCAAGCATGATGTGCGTCATCTGCGGGAGTTCCTGGCCCACGCCGGTGTGACCTTGTCGTCTTACGATGAGCGTCAATCGTCCCGGGAAGATCACCGCTAAACCAGGCCGGAGAATCCAGACAGCGCCTGACGCAACTGGCAACGGCGTAGGCTCCGGGCATACGGCAGGTGCCGCCATGGGGGTGCCGGTGTAGAATCGCCGTTCCCGACCAGGCCCGAGTCCCGACATGGCGCTTCCGACCACTCAACGAAGGCTCGCGGCGATCTTCAGCGCTGATGCGGTCGGCTATACGAAACTGATGGCCGACAACGAACTGGCCACGCTCGAAACCCTGAATTGCCATCGCTCGCTCATATCCGGGCTGGTGCGCCAGCATGGCGGGCGGGTGGTCGATATGGTGGGAGACAACCTGCTGGCCGAGTTCCCCAGCGCGGTGGATGCCGTTCAATGCGCGATGGAAACGCAGCGTCAGCTCGCAGTACAAAATGAGACGCTCGATCCCGCACGGCGAATGCATTTCCGCATCGGTATCAATGTCGGTGACCTGATCGTGGACGGCGAGCGGATCGTCGGCGACGGGGTCAATGTCGCGGCGCGTATCGAGGCCACGGCGGAACCCGGTGGCATCGCGATTTCGCAAACGGTGCTGGACCAGGTCGAGGGCAAGTTGCCAATCGCGGCGGCGGACACTGGCGAACATGAGTTGAAGAATGTGTCCCGGCCGATACGCATCTTCCGCCTGATTGATGGATCAGCCGAATCTGCTCCGCCGGCACAGGAGCGGCACAACGTTCCAACGCCGATGGACCCCCATGTGCCGGGTTTCGCCGGTCGCCACGCGATCGCGGTGTTGCCGTTTCGCAACCTCAGCCAGGATATCGAGCAGGAGTACTTCGCCGATGGGCTCGCCGAGGATCTGATCGCCTCGCTGGGCGCCCTGCGTATGTACCCGATCATCTCGCGTAATTCGAGCTTCACCTACAAGGGCAGAAACGTCGATGCGCGCGAGGTCGGCAGGGAGCTGGGTGCGCACTATATCGTGACCGGCAGCGTGCGGCGCTCGGGTGAGCGGTTGCGGGTCACCGCCGAGCTGGTCGACGCTGCGGGCGGGCATCACATCTGGTCGGGCCGTTACGACCGGCAGCTCTCGGATATCTTCGAGATCCAGGATCAGATCACCGCGGAGATCGCCGCCTCGGTCGGTCCTGCGTTGTCGCAGAGTGAGATGCGTCACGCCATACGACGATCACCACAGGATCTGGATGCCTGGAGCACCATCCATCGGGGCATGTGGCATCTGTTCCATCGCAGCAGGGAAGCGATGGTCAGGACTCGCGAATGGGCCAACAAGGCGCTGGAGCTGAACCCGAACTCGTCGACCGCCTACAGTCTCATCTGTTTCTCTCACATGTACGACGTCATCTATCAGTGGAGCGACACGCCCGCGGCGTCGCTGGAGAGCGCGCGCCGGGCGGCGGAAAAAGCCATGTCCCTGGATAACGAGGACGCGATGGCGTTGACCGCGGTCGGTTTCTCGAGCTCCTTTTTGAAGGCGCATGATCGGGCCATCGCAGTGCTGGAGCGGGCGATCGATCTAAACCCGAGCTCCGCATTCGCCTATTGGGCACTGGGTGTGGCGCTGGGCCCGGCCGGGCGGCCCGACGAGGCGATCCCGATGATCGAGAAGGCGATCCGCTTGTCGCCGCAGGATCCGCTGATGAACGAATTCCTGTTCTCGTTGGCGTCGGCACATTTCACGGCCGGCCGTTACCAGGATGCGATCGATTTCGCCCGGCGCAGCCTGGATATCGAGGCGGGCCAACCCGGTTCGTATCGGATCATCGCCGCGGCCAGCGGCTATCTGGGCAAGATCGTCGAAGCCCGCGAGGCATTCGAGCAGATGTTGAGACTGGCGCCCGACCTCACCGAAGAACATTTGCGCAGCTTCCTGCCGGACGGGTTGGTTGATAAATATATCGAGGGAATGCGCAAGGCCGGCTGGAAGGGCGATGGGGAATCGTGCTGACGGCACGGTTCCTCTTTACCTGGATGGGACCGCAGACAGACTAACCTTGAAGAGGCCGGGACATCGGCCCGGCGCCCGCTGGAACAGTCCAACAACGTGGCCGCCCGACGTCTATCCCGGCCCCTTGCCCATCGCCGGATTGCGGGGACGGCAAATGAGTAAACTGTCCCCTTATTTGCCGAACTGCATCTTGACCTGAAAGTCTAGCATCATCGCCCAGTGCTTGCGGAACGATCCCTCGATGTCGCCGGTCAATGCCCCGCCGCTTTCGGACAAGTCGCCGTCGCCGAGATCGAAATAATTCAGATTAATCTGGCAGACATGGTCACGACAGGGCCGCGTGAGCCCGACACCCACACCAAGGACGCGGTCCAGCGGCAGCGCGACGGTACGCCGTGCGTCGCTGATGGCGGAACTGACATAAATTGCACCTGCCGAGATCGCGCGGTCCGGACGGTACTGGTACTTGAATCCGGCAGAGCCCATCAGGATGTCGCGGAAGTCCTTGATGTCCACCGTCAGGTTGTCCTGCTCGACACTGAGCCGGGAGATGCCAAAGTCCGACATGTTGACCCACATCATGTCGCCGGTGATCGACCAGCGGTCGGAAAACTCAGTGAAGAACCCCGCCTGGAGTTGTGCCGGCACCTTGAATTTGGCGTCGACTTCGGTGCCGAGCAGATCGGCCGCCGCCAGGACGTCCCGCAGTAGCGGGTCCAGGTTCCTGAATGTGGGTGTACCCGACAGCTTCGGTTCCACCGCCGACCGATAGGTCATAGCGACGCGGGTCGTGTCGCTGAACTGGTACATGGCGCCGAGCATCAGACCGACCGCCGAGCCGTCTTCGTCCAGTTTAATTCTGCCGTCGCCGGCCTCGGGTTCGAGATTGTTTATCCCCGCTTTGATTTCTGCCTGGGTGTAGAGGAAAAAACCCCAGCGGCCAACGAAAAACTATCAGAGACCTTATACGCCGCGACGGCTCAGGAGGAGACAAACGCCAGCTCGGAGTCCTCTCCCAGATAGCGCCCCGACCAGCTACTGCCATAGTTGTTGCCGATACCGGAGGGCACGTTGAGAGAGACGCCCAGACGCCAGCGCTCGCCGAGGGGATGAGCGTAATAGATTCCGGGAATGGCGAGGAGCCTGTTGTCGTTATCCGCACTGCCGCCATCAAACGTGGCCGAGTCGACCTCGAACTTCGCCTCCGAATAAACCAGCATGCCCTGGGCGACGAGTTCGGGCTTGTCCAGACGGGTAAGCGCCGCCGGTGACCAGAACACCGCCAGTGCGTCATTTGCACGACCGGTGAATCCAGTTATTGCCGGACCCACCTCCGCGAGGCCCCGGGTCGGCAGCAGCACCAACAGCGAGACAAGGATCCAGCCGCTACGACGACGAAAGTGATGCCACATCAGCCAGCCCTCAGGTGCGTCAGACCACCGTCACACGCAATCATGACGGATGTCTGGTAGTTGTCTCATAACCATGAAGGTGCCGGTGTTCGCTTATTCACTTATTCGTCGAAGGTCTTGTCCCAGTATTTGGTCCGTTCCCGCATCTCTTCGCGGGTCTCCTCGGGGATCAGCTCGATCGGGTCATCGTTGGAACGAATCTCCCATCCGCCGCCCAGCGATCGGTAGACCTCCACCAGGTTGTTCGCTACCGAGCCCTGAGCTGTAGCCAGCTGGTCTTGCTGAGACGTGAGCGAAGTCAGTGTATTGATCACCGTATTGAACGTGACCAGCCCATCCTCATACTGGATGGTCGAGATATCCACCGCCCGCTGAGCCGCATCGGCCGCTGCCTGCAAATCGGTGAGCTGCCCCCTGGATTGCATGAAGGCGACGATGGCGTTCTCCACTTCAGCCTGCGCTTGCAGCACAGTCTGCCGATAATCTTCCAGCAATTGCTGGAAGCTCGCGTCCTGTAGCCGGATATTGCTGCGCAGACGACCGTAGTTGAAAATGTTCCACTGGAATCCGCCGCCAAGGTTGTAGCGGAAGGTATCGTCGGTAAACAGATCACCCGCATCTCCTTCACCTGCAGTGGCCACGCTGGTGCCGATGGAGCCACCGATCGAGAACTGCGGGTAAAGCTCTGTGATGGCGACGCCGATCTGTGCGCTTTGCGCGGCTAGCTGGCGTTCCGCGACGCGGATATCGGGCCGCCGCCGGATCAGGTCCTGGGGCATGCCGACAGCGACCTCCGCATCGACCCTCGGAACCGGTCGTGGCTCACCGAGAAGATCTCTCAGATCCTGCGGAGGTCGGCCCAGCAGCACCGCGAGCCCGTTCTGGGACTGTTGCAGCGACGTCTCCAGGGAATACACGGACGCCCGGGTATTAAACAGCAGGCTTTGGGCCTGCTCCACGTCCAGCGCGCTGGTCGCGCCGGCATCCAGTTTGGCCCGCGCGATGCGCACGCTCTCCTCTTGCAGACTCACGTTGTAGCGCGCCACCGTCAACCGGCTCTGGGTCGTGAGGATCGACAGATAAGCCTGAGCCACCTGAGAGATCAGCGAAACCAGGACGCCGTCATAGCTCGCCAGACTCGCGTCGAGCAGGGCCGAAGCGGTTTCGACCTGGCGCCGGAACTGGCCCCAGACATCCGCCTCCCAGCTGATATTGAAGCCGAAGTCATAGACATCGTCGGTCTTGCGATTGGCACGCTCGACGCCTGCCGAACCACTGAGATCCTGCTGCTGCGGATACTGGTTGCCGACGGCGATAGCGAGTTGTTGCTGCGACTGAAGCACACGCAATCCTGCCGAGCGCAGGGTCAGATTCTCGGCTACAGAAATTTGCACCAGCTGGTCGAGCACCGGATCCCTGAGGGTCGTCGTCCACCACTCGGGTGCCACCGGTGAGGTCGACTCAAAACCGGGATCCTCATAGTCGCGCCAATCGGTCTCCAGCGGCGCCGTGGGCGTTGCGTAGTCCGGCCCAAGCATCGTGCAGCCGGGTCCGATCAGCGCGGCCGCCGTGATGATGCCCGCATGGCGTAGTAATCGGATCATGAGATAGCGTCTACTGCAGCGCCTCAGGCGCCGCCACCGCTTTGCGTTCCCGCTCATTCCCGGCCGTGCCGGTCATCACCAGCACGGAGCCGGTGGTGCCGACCCGAAGCTCGACCACGTCCGGCACCTCAGTCAGATGGATTCGCACCGGGATGCGCTGGGCCAGTCGGATCCATTCGAATGTGGGACTGACATTCGGCAACAGCCCGGCGCCGGTACTGCCATCCTGTTGGGCGATACCCCAGCCAAGACTGTCCACGTAACCTTGCAGCGGCGTATCCGGATAGGTCATCAAGGTGACCACCGCCTTGTCACCGGGTTTGACGTCCGCGATCCGGTTCTCCCTGAAATAGGCATCGACCCTCAGACTGGAGACATCCACCAGCGCCAGCGCGGCCTGGTTGGCCACGGCCTGCGTTCCGAGGCGCAGGTTCAGGTTGGTCACATAGCCGCTTGCCGGCGCCCGCACTTCGGTAAACTCAAGATTGAGTCGCGCCTGTCGAAGTGCAGCCAGGGCGGCCTTGACCTGGGAATTGTTCTCGCCGATGCCGCCGAGCTGAGCCTCTGCCTCCTCGAGCATGGCTTCGGATTCAGCCAGATTCGCCCTTGCCTGCAGGAACTGCGCCTCGGCACTCCGCTTATCCTGCAATGACACCTCGTAATTGGCTCTGGCCGCCTCCAGAGAACGTTGCGACGTGGCCTTCTGCGGCAGGAGTTCCTGCTGGCGCTCGTATTCGGCCTTGTTCCTCGCGATGGTAGAGTCATTGGCTGAGATCTGACTTCGGGCCCGCTCGATATTTCCGCGCGCCACCTCGACCGCTGCCCGCGCCGACTCGACCTGCTTCTCCAGTGCGCGGACGTTGTCGCCGGTCTGGTCGAGCTGCGCCCGGGCCTGGTCCGCGGCTGACTGAAAGGTGCGCGGATCGATGCGGAACAACAGCTGCCCTTCCTTGACGAACTGGTTGTCACTGATCGGCAGTTCGACAATCGGCCCGGTCACCCGCGGCGTCACCTGAATGACATCCGCCATAACCTGGCCGTCCCGGGTCCAGGGGTTGGTTACGTAGTCCCAGTACTTGAGCAGTGCCAACAGCACAGCGACGAGGACCACGGCTCCGGTCAGCAGATATTTTCGATCCAGCTTCACGCTATATCCCAATAAAAAACGAACCGATCAACACAGTGTAAGTAACGATCATGGCCAGATACACCAGCGGTGCGTTGGAAAAATACCGGGACAGCCGGTAGCGGTTGAGCAGACGCGCCGTGACGCCGGTGGCCAAAGTGCCAAACACAGCGGCCACCAACAACGGCGGCAAATACACTCCACCGATGGCAAATTCGTGCGGGACCGTACCCATCATCTTTGCCGCTCTTCCAACACTAAAACCGCTCTTCCCGCCAGCGCGCCCAGTCTATGCTACCGGTCCGCTCCGTGTAAGCCACAAGCGCCTCGGAGACACCACGGTACGCGCCCAGGAGACGATAAAATTGTCCAGCCTCACGCTCCCTCAACCGGACTGCTGCGGGGCCATTCAGCGTCTCCCGGATGCGGGATTCGAGACGCTGCACAAATCTGTCCAGGCGGCTGCGCAATACGCTGCCCTCTCCCCCGGTCGGGTCTGTCGCCAGGCGCTGAAGGATGTCGGCCACGCCGCTCCGCCAGGCACGAACATCGTCCTGAAGCTGTTGCCGAAGCACCTCGCCATAGGTCTGGCCAGCCGCGTCCCGCATCGCCGGCAGTCGCGTCGTAAGCTCTTGCAGCCCCGCAATCAGATCCTGGAGGCGGTCTGCCGGCCTGCCTGCCAACGCGGCGGAATCGATATGCGGCGCCCACCCGGCCAGCTTGTCGGGAATCGTGGCAACCTCCCGCAGGTGGAAGGACTCCCGCCAGCGTCCGTAGCGTGTCAGTGGCCGGTTTGCATCCCGGCCCATGAGAATTACCACGTACTGGCAACTGCGGAAATAGCGGTGGAGCAAACGGAGAAACATGCGCTCGGGGCGCCAGGAGATGGGAAAGTAGAACGTGAGGGCCAGGATCGAAAAAAGACTCAGGAACATCAGGGTCATGGTGGCGACGCTGACAAAGCTGTAGGCCTGCTCATTGGAGATCGAGGCGATAGCGATAAACATGGCCACCCCAATTACCCGTCCGAGCATCTGCCGCGGGTCGGCATAGACATAGCAGAAGAAAAAAGTCACCGCGAAGATAAGCAGACTCAGCGAGGCAAAACTCGAAAGCTGCGGCATGATGAAGATGTACAGCACACTCGCCAGAGCAATACTGATTGCGACGGGCGCATACAACATCGGGACCGGGACCTGGGGGGTGATCGCGAGCGCAATGCCGATGCCACCTGCCATGCCTACAAATCCCGCACCGCCGGGCAGCCCGTCAACATAGATCAGGGCCACAAAGGCGATCCAAACGATGGCCATAAAGCGGATGGCGCAGCCAATACGATCCGGGTCGGGCAGAAATACGTGTCTCGTAGTGCTCCGCCCGGCCTTCGGATCCCGCTGGACCTCGGCGTTGCCATTGATCGCATCGACCACCTCGAACAGCTCGCGGGTGAGGCGCTCCAGATCGAGTATGTTGTCGCGCATGACCGTTATCGCGGCCTGATCGAAATGGGACAGCGCCCCGATCGCGCTGGTGTCCAGTGGGAGATCGATTTTCCCTGGCCGCTGCTCGGGCGAATTGCCGGCCAGCATCGATTCAAGCTGGGCCAGACGACCGTCGAGCTCGGCGCCCACGGCTTCGAGGCCCGGCATCAGGCGCGGCAGGTCCATCGCCCGCACATCGGCGAAGCTCTCGCGCCACCGCCCCATGGTCTCTCTGAGCGTCGTCAGCAGACGCTGGTAACGCCGCCACAGTGATCCTGATTCGCCGACCTCGTAGCTGTCGGTCTCCGCCGCGTCGAGCAGCTGGCCAAACCGCGCCCGCTGTTGCGCCTCCTGCGCACTCAGCTGCGTCACTTCTGCTAAGTCACCTTTCTGCTCCAGCAGGCCGAGACAGGCGTTGAATAGCCGGTGATGTGTTGCTGCCAGATCACGGGTCGCGGCCTCGAAAGCGGGACGACTGTTCACCGGCCAGACGAGCAGCGCGACAAGACTATAGACGAGGATACCGAGCCCGGTCTGCTGAGCACGGAGGACCGCGGTGTCGAAGGCGTTGACCGGGTCCGGGCCGGCATCGAATGCAATGATCACACAGGCAAAAGCGCCGACCTGCCAGAAGTATTGGTGCTTTGCCCCACCCGTCATGTAGGCACAAAAACCGAGGTACAGCGAAAGGAAGAGCATGAACAGCCAGCGGTCCTGTGCAAACCACGCGATCAGTGTCAGCGCGACGACCATGGCCAGCACGGTACCGGACATCCGCAGCGCCGCCTTGTTGATGGACTGACCGACCATACCCAGACTTACGAACGTCACCGCGATACCCGCCCAAAACGGCCGGTCCCAGTCCATCAACAATCCGATGCCATAGGCGATGGTCATCGCCAGCGCGGTCTTGGTCGCTTCTTTGGCTTTTCTGGAAAGTGTCATCGAGCAGAATTCGCGTTGATGCTGTCGGTGTTTACACGTTGCCTTGTTGCTGGGCGGGGCCGGATAAGCAAACAATCAAACACCGGCACCTGTCGCCTTCTGGACGGGGTATGCGAACCGCATAATAGCAGGGCATAGGGTCGGACGATGGTACCTGCTGTTTTGGCAGGCTAACGCGATCGGCTTCGCCCTAATCTTGAGCGAACGATTTGACTACTTGAAAGTCTCGCGCCGCGGTCATTGTTCCCGCCAATGCCGTCCTATCGGACAACACCGTCTCAGCCTCACTGCTTTGAGCGCCGACCGTAGGCCTGAGCCCAGGGGTTTGCCGTGACGCCGTGAGCGAGGATGCTCATGATCACCGTGCAGGCAACGACAATGGCCATGATGTCCGCGTTCTCCAGATTGGCGTCCATCACCATCACCGCAAAAACAATGCTGGCCAGACCCCGGGGACCGAACCAGCCGATAAACAAT
>JBATKC010000330.1:0-7041 GCA_049669065.1 Gammaproteobacteria bacterium | reverse complement strand
GCCTAGACCAAGCCTAGCCGTCCAGCTGGTCGAGCGCTTTCTGGAAGCGGTTGGCGTGACTGCGCTCTGCTTTGGCCAAGGTTTCGAACCAGTCGGCAATCTCGTCAAAGCCCTCGTCGCGAGCAGTCTTCGCCATACCCGGGTACATATCGGTGTATTCGTGCGTCTCGCCGGCGATCGATGCCTTCAGGTTGAGCTCGGTGCTGCCCATGGGCAGACCGGTGGCGGGATCCCCTACGACCTCCAGATATTCGAGATGACCATGGGCATGGCCGGTCTCGCCTTCGGCGGTCGAGCGGAACACCGCGGCGACGTCGTTGTAACCCTCGACATCCGCCTTGGAAGCGAAATAAAGATAGCGACGGTTTGCCTGGGATTCACCGGCAAACGCGTCTTTCAGATTGCCTTCAGTCTTGCTGCCTTTCAAAGCGGCCATTGTGCTGTCTCCTTGTCGTTGGGTGACGAGTTTCCCGATCCGCGCTATCCGGGACCAGATTTAGAATCGTTCTAATCTTTCTTAAATACTAGGAGCGTGGACTTTTGCTGTCAAGCTGAACTCAAGTTTAGCAGGTGAAATTGACCGTTCCGGGCCGGCCCGGTAATGTACCGGCGCCCTCTACATGACGCCGCTTATGCCCCGCAAAAAATCCAACGAGATCGATTTCGAATCTGCCCTTGCGGAGCTGGAGTCCCTTGTCGCCAGCATGGAGGACGGCGAACTCCCGCTGGAGGAAGCGCTGCAACAGTTCGAGCGCGGCGTTACGCTGACCCGGCAATGCCAGCAGGCCTTGAAACAGGCCGAGCAGAAGGTCGATGTGCTGATTGAGAAGGCGGGCGCGGTCGAGACCGAACCTTTCGATCCGGATCAGTGAACTTCGAGCGGTCTCTCACCTCTTATCGCGACCGCATCGAAGGCGTCCTTGAACGCTGGCTGCCGGCGCCCGACCAGAGTCCGGACCGGCTCCATCAGGCGATGCGCTACGCGGTGCTCGGCGGCGGCAAGCGGGTGCGCCCGCTGCTGGTCTATCTTACCGGCGAGGCCGTCGGCGTTGACCAGTCGATGCTTGACGGTCCGGCTGCAGCAGTGGAATTGATCCACGCCTATTCGCTGGTCCATGACGATCTGCCTGCCATGGACGATGACGATCTGCGGCGGGGTCGGCCGACCTGCCATAAGGCGTTCGACGAGGCCACCGCGATCCTCGCCGGCGATGCGCTCCAGGTCCTGGCCTTCCAGATCCTCGCCGAGGACCCGACGATGACGCCGGATCCGTCGCAACGCCTGACCATCGTCAGCGTGCTGGCCAAAGCCAGCGGCACCGAGGGCATGGCGGGTGGCCAGGCGATCGACCTGTCCGTCGAGGGCACCCGGCCCACGTCCCGCTTGCTGGAGCACATGCATGCACGCAAGACGGGTGCGCTGATCCGTGCCAGCGTGATGATGGCTGCGCATAGCGGCGAGGTGCTGACATCAGATCAGCTGGAATGCCTGTCCCGCTTCGGCCAGCATATCGGGCTGGCCTTCCAGATCCAGGACGACATCCTCGATGTGGAAGGAGAAACCGGGGTCATGGGCAAGACCGCGGGCGCAGACAGCGCCCGCGCCAAACCCAACTATCCGGCCATCGTCGGGCTGGATGAGGCCAAACATCGCGCCCGCTCGCTCTGCGATGACGGCCTGCGGGCGATCGACTGGATGCCTGAGCAGGCAGATGGTCTGCGCCAGCTGGCCCGCTACATCGTGCTTCGGGACCGTTGAGTGCGTGCCAGCGGTGCCTCCGGCTTGGACATAGCCCGATGTCTCCCGGATAATCGATATATCATCCTGCACCCGGCCGACAACCCGGCCGCGGGGATCCGAGCACCCGCGCAAATGGACATCAGCAGCAATTACCCGCTTCTGGCCAGCATCGACGATCCGAGGGACCTGCGGGCCCTCCCGGAAGAGACTCTGGTGGCCTTGTCCGAAGAGTTGCGGGATTTCCTGATACAGACCATGGGCAGGACCGGCGGTCATTTCGCCGCCAATCTGGGCACGGTCGAGCTGGCGATAGCGCTGCACTATGTGTTCGACACGCCGCATGACCGCATCGTCTGGGATGTCGGCCATCAGTCCTACCCGCACAAGATCCTGACCGGTCGCCGCGGCCGACTCAGCACGATCCGGCAGCTTGATGGCCTGGCGCCGTTTCCGAATCGTAGCGAGAGCGAGTACGACACCTTCGGCGTCGGCCACTCCAGCACCTCGGTCAGCGCCGCGTTGGGCATGGCTATCGCGGCTGCCAGCAAGAGCGAGGAGCGGCGTGTGGTGGCAGTCATCGGTGACGGCGCCATGACCGCCGGGCTCGCCTACGAAGCACTCAATCACGCAGGCAGTCTCAATGTGGACCTGCTGGTGATCCTCAACGACAACGACATGTCGATCTCCGAGAACGTCGGCGCCATGTCCAACTATCTGGCCAAAGTACTCTCGGGCAAGCTCTATTCGACGATCCGCGAGGGCAGCAAGAAACTGATCCGGCGCATGCCGACAGTGTGGGAGCTGGCCAGACGTTCAGAGGAACACGTCAAGGGGATGGTCCTGCCGGGCACCCTGTTCGAGGAACTGGGCATGAACTATGTCGGCCCGGTGGACGGCCATGACCTGGGCGTGATGGTGCAGACGCTGAGCAATCTGCGCGATCTGAATGGTCCACAGCTGCTCCACGTCATGACGCGCAAGGGCCAGGGTTATGGGCCGGCGGAGAAAGACCCGATCCTCTGGCACGGACCTGGCCCCTTCGATCCGTCCACTGGCGAAATCATAAAGAAGACGAGCAGCGGCCCGAGTTATTCGAAAATCTTCGGTGACTGGCTCATCGACATGGCCGAGGCGGACCCCACGATCATCGGCATCACGCCGGCGATGCGCGAGGGCTCGGGCATGGTGGAGTTCGAGCGCCGCTTCCCGGATCGCTACTTCGACGTCGGCATCGCCGAGCAACACGCGGTCACCCTGGGCGCGGGCATGGCCTGCGAGGGTATGCGGCCGGTCGTGGCGATCTACTCGACCTTCCTGCAGCGCGCTTATGATCAACTGATCCATGACGTGGCGCTGCAGAACCTGCCGGTGCTGTTCGCCATCGATCGCGGCGGCCTGGTCGGCGCCGATGGCCCGACCCACCACGGCGCTTATGATCTCAGTTATCTGCGTTGCGTCCCCAATATGGTGGTGATGGCACCGGCAGACGAGAATGAGTGTCGGCAGATGCTCTACACCGGCGCCCGACTGGATCAACCGGCCGCGGTGCGCTATCCCCGCGGCACCGGGCCCGGGCGCGAGATCGAGCAGATCATGAACGCGCTGCCGATAGGCCAGGCTGAGCTCCGCCGGCAGGGCCACGAGCTGGCGCTGCTGGCCTTCGGCGCGATGGTGCCGGTGGCCGAGAAAGCCGGAGAGCTGCTTGATGCGACCGTAGTCAATATGCGCTTTGTCAAACCGCTGGATGAGGCGCTGCTGGTGAAACTGGCGCGGAGCCACAAGGCCTTTGTGACGCTCGAGGACAATGCGGTGGCCGGTGGCGCGGGCAGCGCGATCAACGAGCTCATGGCCGCACGCGGGCTGATGCCCGCGATATTGAACCTCGGTATCCCCGATCGCTTTATCGAACACGGCTCTCGCGAGCAGTGCCTGGCGGCGGCCGGCCTGGATCTCGACGCGGTGCTGACAGCGATACGGGCCTGGCGTGGCGAACCGGCTGGCGTCGTCGCCGGCCACGGACGCTAGTGCCCGGCGGAACTCTTCGCCGCCCCGATTGACCTATAATGGACCACCCCGGCTCGAATCGGCTCCGAAAGCGGTACTCGGCCATGGGCTTTTGCAGCCCCCAAGCGTTCGCGTAAGTGAGCACCGACCACGACCCCCAGGTAAAAGAGATCAAGATGCGCCATACCAAAGACGACCACGCGCCGGTAGCCGACCCCATCGAGGATGTTCAGGGCAGCGCGGACACCCGCCGCATCCCGATCAACAAAGTCGGGATCAAGGACATCTATCACCCGGTCCGGGTGCGTGACCGTTCCGGGGGCGATCAGCACACCATCGCCAATTTCAATATGTATGTGAATCTGCCGCACGACTTCAAGGGCACGCATATGTCCCGCTTTGTCGAGATTCTCAATAATCACGAGCGGGAAATCTCGGTCAAGTCATTCCGCGAGATGATGGTCGAACTGACCGATCGGCTCGATGCCGATTCCGGACACATCGAGATGCGCTTCAAGTATTTCGTCAACAAGAAGGCGCCGGTCAGCGGCGTCGAGAGCCTGCTCGACTATGAAGCCAGCCTTATCGGCGAACGCCGCGACGGCCGCAACATCATCAACATCAAGGTCGTGGTCCCGGTCACCAGTCTGTGTCCATGTTCAAAGAAGATTTCGGATTTTGGCGCCCACAACCAGCGTTCCCACGTCACCATACAGGCGCGCGTCGACAGCTTTATGTGGATCGAGGAGTTGATCGACATCGCGGAGGCGGAAGCCTCTTGCGAGCTCTACGGCATCCTCAAGCGGCCTGACGAGAAATATGTGACCGAACGCGCCTACCAGAACCCCAAGTTTGTCGAGGACATCGTCCGCGACGTGGCTGTGCGCCTCAATGCAGATGAGCGGGTACGCGCCTATGTGGTCGAGTCAGAGAATTTCGAATCGATCCACAATCACTCGGCCTACGCCCTGATCGAGCGCGACAAGGACGCCGACGAGGCTGCCTGAGAGCCAAGCAAACGAACGTTGGAGCGCTGCGGCGGCGACGCCCGTCGCTAGGTGCGATCCTGACGGCCGCCCTGCAGACGCTGGATCAGGCTGCGCAGGAATACCCGGTTAAAACGCAGCTGGCATGAGGTGGAGAGCGTCTCCAGCAGGGTCGAACTGACGCGTAACAATACGCCGTCGGTACGCGCCCGGATGGTGGCGGTGCGCATCGCGTCACGCACATAGCTGGTCTCGCCAAAGCATTCTCCAGGCCCGAGGCTGCCGACCACGTGGCCGCCGGTCTCGACTTCGACTTCGCCATCAGCGACGACATAGAAACGGTCGTCGAGTTCGCCTTCCTTGACGATATCCTGAGCCGCCGCGAACTTTTGCCAGTCGCCGGCCCGCAGCAGTTCGCGGATCTCCGCGTGGGAGAAATCGTGGAAGAAAGTGAGTCCGCGCAGAGTATCGTATCGCTCCTGGTCATCGAGGGCCGGGACCTGGTTGCGCACTTTCTGATGCAGCCGGGTCAACTCTGCAGCGAATTCGAGCCCGGTCGCATAGCGCTCCTCCGTGCGTTTGCGCAGCGCCGTCATCACGACTTCTTCCAGTTCCTCTGACACGTCCTCGCGTAGCGCATGGATCGGGCGCGGTGTCGCATAGACTATCTTGTGCAGCAGCTTCGCCAGACTACTCGCGCGCAGCGGGCGGTAGCCGGTAATCAATTCGTACATCACCGCACCCAGCGAGTAGACATCGGACTGGGCGGTGATCTCCTCGGACTTGACCTGCTCCGGCGACATATAACTGGGCGAGCCCGCGATGCCGTCGATGCGCGAGATCTCCGGATCGCTGGTGATGGCGATGCCGAAGTCGATGATGCGGACATCGTTATCCAGAGTCAGCATGATGTTGCTTGGCTTGATGTCGCGGTGGACCACGCCGCGGCTATGGGCATAGTGCAGAGCGCGGGCGCACTTGAACACGATCTTCAGCACGTCGTCGATCGGCAGCAGATTATCCGGTTTACAGTACGCCGACAGCGTACGCGCGCCATGCACGTGCTCCATCACGACGTAATAACGCCCGGACTCGACGCCGGCATCGTAGAGAGGGAGGATATTCGGATGCTGCAGGCGCCCGACCATGTGCGCCTCGGTGAAGAACATCTTTCGCGCGGTGCGTGACCGTTCTTCTTCTTCGTCTATTTCAGCCAGATACAGCTTGATCGCGACGTCACGGCCATAGTAAGGATCATGGGACAGGTATACCGTACCAGTACTGCCTTTCCCGACCTTGTTGATGATCCGGTATTTTCCAATCTTGTCGGGCACCGACGATCTCCATTTCGCGGTGGCCCTCAGACGCCCAGGTAGGCGCGCGCTGCAAACATCAGCGCACCCGCGAACAGGCCGGCCACAATGTCGTCGAGCATAATGCCTGTACCACCCCCTATTCCGTGATCCAGTTCCCGTATCGGCCACGGCTTGAGGATGTCGAACAGCCGGAACAGGAGAAATCCGGCTACCACCCAGAGCCAGCCGGGCGGCGCGGCCAGCATCGCGAGCAGATAGCCGGCGATCTCGTCCCAGACGATGCCCGGATGGTCATGAGCACCGAGGCGGCGCGCACTCTCTCCGCATATCCAGACCCCCAGCGCACAAACGATCAGCACAACGGCGACGCGGACGCTCAGATCCAGCGGTCTCAATGCAAGCTCGAAGGGGACTGCAACCAGTGTACCGAAGGTACCCGGTGCCCGCGGCGCCAGACCGGCGCCAAACCCGAAAGCAAAAAAATGTACCGGGTCGCCAAACACCTGGCCTGCCTTCACACGCGTCATGTCTGCTCTCCCTCGAAATGCGACCATCGACCGGTGCCTGGCACCGCCACCGGTTCCCCGTCGAGCCGGCAGTCCAAAGCGCTGCCGGCGGTGATGCGGCCGATGATTGTCAGTTCACATCCGCCCTGCGCCACCAGGCCAGGAATGACCGCGGCATCGGCAGCCGGCAGCGTAAAGCAAAGCTCATAGTCATCACCGCCGTTGCACGCCAGCGCCATCGCGGTCTCATCACCGAGCAAACTGACCGCCGCTGCGGACACCGGCAGACGATCCAGATCGACCGTCGCACCGACGCCGCTGGCTTCGATCAGGCGTCCGAGATCGGTGAGCAGACCGTCCGAGATATCGATCGCGGACGACGCCACACCGGACAGTGCCTGACCCAGGGCCAGTCGTGGCGAGGGCCACAGGAACGCGTTGCGCAGCGGTTCGGTGGCCGCCGCCGTGTCATCGATCAGACGCAGACC
>JBATKC010000329.1:0-3298 GCA_049669065.1 Gammaproteobacteria bacterium | reverse complement strand
GTCAGCGAGCGGCGAGCCTGTCGGGTGGTTGGCCAGCCGCGATCGGTTCAGTGGTACCGGTCCCGACGGCCGCCGCAGGATGCGCTGAAGCGTCGTATCAAGGAGATTGCAGAGGTGCGCGTCCGCTACGGCTACAAGCGCATTCATGTGCTGCTCAGGCGCGAGGGATGGCCGATAAATCACAAGCGGGTTCACCGCCTGTACTGCGAACAGGGCCTGCAGCTGCGGGCCCGCCGGCCGCGCCGTCATGTCAGCGCGGCGCATCGTCAACCTCCAAAGCGGCTGGCTCGTCGCGTCAACGAAGCCTGGAGCATGGACTTCATGGCCGATCAACTCGTTGACGGCCGGCGCGTCCGATTATTGACGGTCGTCGATGTGTGTACTCGGGAGTGTGTGGCGATCGAGGTTGGGCCGAGGTTGCGAGGCGAGGATGTGGTTCGGGTGCTGACTCAAGCCGCTGCGGTGCGCGGCGCACCACGACGGATCTACTGCGATAACGGCAGCGAGTTCCAGTCGCGGCTGGTCGATTTGTGGGCGTACACGAACAAAGTTCAGCTCGAGTTCTCCAGGCCAGGGAAACCGACCGACAACGCGCACATCGAATCATTCAATGGTAGCCTTCGGGACGAGTGCCTGAACGTTCATTGGTTCACGTCACTCGCCGATGCAAAGGAGAAACTGAACACCTGGCGGATCGATTACAACGAGAGTCGGCCTCACAAGGCTCTCAATCATCGAACGCCCAGGGAATACGCGGCCGAAATGGCCAATGCAGGCCAACAAGAGACGTTCATGTCGTGCTTGGATTGTCCCGCAACATGAGGATTCCGAGCCATGCAAACCACACTATCTGACCTAAACCGAAAACATCCATTAGCAAATCAAATGCCGGGACAACAGTCAGTATTCCGGCCAGACCGACCAGTACACCAAGGGAGTTGAGCACCTTTGGCAACTTGCCTGCCCTCAACGCTGCCCAACTTAGCAATAAGACCCACAATCCCCCTACGATCTCATTCCCGCCGCCCAAGGATTCCTGCATGGTGCTTATCGCCAGCCAGAGCGCCACAGCTTGATCCTGATTTTCACTGAAGAGGCCAATGACAGTGGAGTTGCCGATATTGGCGATCATGCCACTTGCAATAACCAGACCAGACCAGATAAGACCGAAGACCGTCGCCGTCTGCATGATCGCTGGGGAACCACTCTTCAACCGCGCGTGCATTGCTAGCACCAGGACGACGAGCACTACGCCAAACACCACATAGATTAGTAGGTTCGCGATGTAGGACGCGACTTGATTTTCAGCAAGAAATGCGACCCGCTGGACGTGCCCATCATAGCCGGAGGGGTCAAGTACGGTTAGAAACAACGCAAAGCCTGTTATATATAACGCCGCCGCGATCAGCGCTGAAATACCGCCCATCTTCTGTAGACTAACCGCCAACTTTCTGTGTCTCCTTTGGGTCAGAACCGGCTCTTTCCAATTCGGTGAATCCTAGCATTTGAACGGCTGCTTGCGGCCAAAAGCGGGCGCACGGTCTTGGTTGGCTCAAGGCTCACTTGCGGTCGTCTTGGCCAAGCTCTTCGAGACATTCCTGGTCCTTGCAAATCGTTGACAATCGAGCTTGCAGCCGCTCCACAAGCAAGTTGGTTTCCTCCTCCAGAGTCTCAATACGGTCAATAGCCACCCTCGTGTTGTACCTGCGATTGGTAAGCAAACCCTCGAGGCGTTTTGATGAGAAAAGGCCATTCAGGTCATTTACCAGTGAACTCGCTTGCCAGTCCTCATCGATAAAACTCAGAAGCGTGGGCCAAGAAACATACTGGAACGTTTCGCCAAGGATTAGCTCCTCCCCGTGATGTCGCTCAATTTCCTGCCACTCGATTAGCACTTGCGCGAGCGCAGGCCACTGGGTAAGGGATTTCTGAATTTCCGAGTCACTTATCAAGCGCAGGTCACCCGAGGCGATCAATGAATTCGTGGTACCAAGTGCTGGAACGAATTTCGCGTTCTGCAGGCAACTCAGAATTGTCCGAGCGAGACCCTCGTCCATCTCTTCCGGATAATTCTTGAGGGCTATCATTGACAGCAGACCTTCGGTCGCAGCCAGTGCCTCTCGGCTCTGCTCTTTGTCCGTTTCCAGTATTTCGAGATTCTGCTGATACTCGACAATGAGCCGTTCAATTGCGTCGCGCTCTGCATTTCGATCAGCACGGAGGTTACTCCACTCTTGAGCTTGCAGACCAACGAAGACACCAACAACGACTATTAGGAAGTCCACCCACACGGCAAACCAGTTTTGTTGCTTCATATGAAGGGTGATGCTTCGCAGCAGCATGACAAGAATTCCGATACCTGGTGTGCAATGCAGCTATTCTTGCGGCTGCTTCGGGTCAGTACCAGGAATCGAGATTATCACAAGGCAAAGGTCTGCTTCGGGCCGGATACGGACAATGAACCAAGACGCCGGGTCGAACCGACGTCTTGGTTCAGCAAGATCGCTGGCAAACATCAGGTCGGCCTCGATTGTTCCTGCCTGACCCCGGAAAAGAACGGCTCAGCATCGCTGCTGGCATATGACTATGCTTTAGTAGAGCGGACAACATAATCCGCCGCGTGCGCTATGCAGACGGAGTCGATCCAGTTCGGGACCATCGCGATGGGCCTGCTTGGCGGGCTGGCCCTGTTCCTGTACGGGATGGACAACCTGACCTCGGCCCTCAAGAGTGTCGCCGGCCCGAGGATGCGCCAGCTCCTCTCCCGACTGACTCGCAATCGCTTCGAGGGCGTTTTCACCGGCGCCTTCACGACCGCCGTCATCCAGTCGTCCTCCGTCACGACGGTGCTGGTCGTGGGTTTCGTCGCCGCCGGCCTGATGCGGCTCGAGCAGAGTATCGGCATCATCATGGGCGCCGAGATCGGGACCACGATCACGGCCCAGATCATCGCCTTCAAGGTCACCAGGTATGCCCTGGCCGCCGTCGCCGTGGGGTTCGCGCTGTATTTCGTCTCGGGCCGCGAGGTGGTCAGGAAATACGGCATCATGCTGTTGGGCCTGGGGCTGGTGTTCTACGGCATGAACCTGATGGGCGAGGCGACCCGCCCGCTGCGCGACTTCCCGCCGTTTATCGATCTCATGACCCGGCTGGAGAACCCGCTGATGGGGATCCTGTTCGGGGCGGCATTCACGGCGCTGGTTCAGAGCTCGTCCGCGACCACCGGCGTCATCATCGTCCTGGCCAGCCAGGGGCTGATCGAGCTGCAAGCGGGTATCGCCCTGGCGCTCGGCGCCAA
>JBATKC010000328.1:0-2275 GCA_049669065.1 Gammaproteobacteria bacterium | reverse complement strand
CCAGCGGGTTGAGCAGATTCAGAAAACAGAACGGGAGATAGGCGAGTGTGGCCACGCCGAGCGTCGCCGCCATATAAGCACCGCCACTATTCCAGGGCACCAGGCTTGAGGTCAGGGTGCCGGCGTCTTCCACCGTGCGTGAGAGGTTCCGCGCCTTGAGACGACGCCGGCGGAATTCTTCGCGGAACATGCGTCCCGGAATCACGATAGACATGTACTGATCGGCGGTGACGATATTTGAGAGGATCGTCGTACCGACCACCGATGCGATCAGAGAGCCTGTGCCACGCGCTGCACGCAGGACCGCAGCGATCATCCGTTCCAGCAGACCGGTGTGATCCATCACTGCGCCAAATGACAGCGCGGTCAGGATCAGGAAGATCGTGTTCAAAAACGCGAGCATGCCACCGCGGCTGAGCAGCGCGTCGACGGCGGCATCCCCGGTGGCTGAGCTGTAGCCGGCAAACAGCGATGTCCAAACGCCCTTGGTCAGCTCCAGACCCCGCGGCAGTTCCGGGCTGGCCGCGAGATCTATTACCCGATCTGGTTGTAGCAACACCGCCAGGATCCCGCCCAGCGCGGCGCCGGCAAGTATCGTCGGCAGAGCGGGTACCCGTCGCATGGCCAGCCAGACCAAAAGCACCACTGGCAACAGCGTCAGCGGACTCAGATCGAATTGAGCCGACAGCGTGGCCGAGGTCTCCGCCAGCCTGGCCGTGTCGGCGCCGGGTGCCGCAAACACGCCGATCAGCGTGAACAGACTCAGTGCAATCAGAAACGAGGGACCGGTGGTCCAGACCATATGCCGGATGTGAGTGAACAACTCGGTGCCCACCACTGCCGAGGCCAGATTTGTGGTGTCAGACAATGGCGACATCTTGTCGCCAAAGTACGCGCCGGAGATGATCGCGCCGGCAGTGATCTCCGGGCTCAGTCCGAGCGCCAGCGCGACGCCGATCAGCGCTACGCCGATGGTGCCGGCGGTGGTCCATGAACTGCCTATCGCGGTAGCGACGACCGCACAGATCAGGCAAGTGGCGGCGTAGAACAGCGACGGGTTCATGACCTGCAAGCCGTAGTGGATCAGCGTCGGCACGGTGCCTGCCAGCATCCAGGTGCCGATCAGCGCGCCGACCGCGAGCAGGATCAACATTGCGCCGATGGCCAGCGCGATACCATTGCCGATAGCGTTGTGGATCGCATACCAGCCATGGCCATTCTTCAATGCCACCAGGCTGGCCACCGCCGTCGCCACAATAAGCGCGACCTGATTGGGACCGTAGGAAGAGTCGGCGCCAAACAAGTAGACCGACATGGTCAACAGCGTGATCAGGCATGCCAGCGGCAGCAAGGCGTCGAACAGGCTCGGTATTTTGACAACAGCCCCTGGCGTCGATTGTGGTGTGTTGGTGCCCGCCATAAAGGCGTGTCCTGCTTGCTGCCGCCACATCGGTGGCTCGGCGAAGCGGCCAGTATAGGTGGCCGTGGCGAGGACTCAAATCGCCCCGCCGCGGTCTGCTCTGCTTACGGCTGCAATTGGCCGCAAAAAAAAGAGGGCACCGTGAGGCGCCCTGGAATACCGATTGGAGAGATGACAGAGCCAGGCGTCCGCAGCGCGGGGAGCCTGAACCCTGAGGCGAATATTAGACTGCCTCGGTGTCGCAGCGCTGCGAACCGGTTCACAGAACGGAACAGCGATGCGTTTGCGCCGGGGGATCACCCGGCGCCGCCGCGCGGGTTACTATTGCGGCGCGGCAATACCTTTCTCCGACAAGCATGGCGGCTGTGCGGCGATGCCGCAGGATGTCATCCGTAGCGGTTTCCAGCGTTGACCACGGCGGCGCGCAAGTCGCATACGCAGCTCTCGCTCATGAGCAACGCTTTACGCGCGAGGGATCGTCGGTACACTTGATGAGCATGCAGGGAGGTTCGTCCTTGAGCAACCGATTCTTACTGGGTTTCTTGTTTACGCTGCTGGCGGCTTGTGCCGATGAGCCCGCGCCCGTGCCGGTGTCGATCTCGGTGGCCCCGGTTCCTGTCGTTTTGTTCGGCGCAAACCTTGTGGATGGTAGCGGCGCCCCGGTATTGTCAGACGCGGTGGTGCTGATCGAAGAAGACCGCATCGTCTGCGCCGGTGATGCGAGTGATTGCCCGGTGCCGGACGGCGCCAGGGAGATAGATCTCAGCGGCCGCTGGATCACCCCCGGTCTGGTGGATGCCCACGTTCACTTTTCGCAAACAGCCTGGGCCGATGGCCGGCCCGACGCGATCCCGG
>JBATKC010000327.1:0-3899 GCA_049669065.1 Gammaproteobacteria bacterium | reverse complement strand
ATATGGCGGGCGCTGAGGTGGCCATAGTGGTCCTGCAGCCGATGCAAGTGTTCGATCAGCAGATCGCGGCGCCGCGGTTGATTGCCAAGAAGCGCGCGGACATCGGCCAGCGCCCCCGCGTCCACCTGCCGCCCTTTGGGGTGTGGTTTGCTGGTGCCACGGCCGGCGCCGGGATGACGGAAATGCAGGACCTGCGGCGTGGTCTTGGCCATCTTGTCAGCCTGATCCTGGCGACATCAGCGCCACGGCCGCGGCGGTTGGCGGCTTGTATACAGCAACGGCTCAGCCTCCGGCGACTGCAGCAATGATGGAGACGACGTCACCCTCGTGTACGCGACTGTCGAGGCCGTCAAGCGAGCGGATGTCGACATCGCCGAGAAATACCTTGACCAGCGGCCGTGGCGCGCCGTCCGGTGTCAACACGCGCGCCAACAGGGTGCCGCGTCCGGCATCCACCGCCGCCAGTGCGTCGCCGACCGTACCGGCGTGGACACGGATCTGATGCTCACCATCGGCGAACGGCTGTAACGCCGTTGGCAGTCGGACGGTCACCTGGCTCATGGGCCGATTGTAGCCCCGATCGGCAGGCGCCTCACCGTTCGATCACCGCGACCACCGGATCTGAGGGCCGGTGCATGCAGGCCAGCACGACACGATCAAAGCGATCGCTCAGTTCCAGGGCGGTGATCGCGGCCTCGGTGGCCAGTCGGTTGCGCGCGTCGTCGTCCACCATGTTGATCACCGGCACCACGCGCTGTGTATCGATGCCCTGGAGCAGACCACCCTCGGCCGTCAGCAGACGCGCCAGATGCAGTGGATTGACCATGTCGCCCTCAGCGAGGCCGGTCACCGCCGCGACCCGGTCGGGCCGATGGGCGATGCGGTCCGACAGGGGTTCACCCAGCGCGCGGGCGGAGAGTAGCGGGATGACCGTGGTACAGCCCGCAGCCAGTACCGGTTCGCCCGGTTTGGGCGCCTTTAGCCAGCGCATGCGCGCGCCATCTGCCTTGACCAGGGTGACGGCCAGACCTGCCTGCTCGTGGATCGAGCCGATCAACTGCGGATCGACACCCGCATAGCGGCCCGGTTTTGCAGACGGGGTGGCATAGCCGAGTCGATGATGCTCACGCGCGGCGGCGAGAACGGCGCCGCGCAGCGCTGCGCCGTCGTCCACCACCACGGTCAGATCCAGCGTGTCGGGAAACCAGGTGGTGAATACCGTGGCGGTCAACGCCAGCGGACCCTCGTGGGCGTCGGCGATCCGATACAGGGTGCTCTTCTTGCCACCGGCGCCGATGGCGCAGACGATGCCGCTGCGGGCACCGAGCAGATCCGGCAATTTATCGTTCACAGGGGCTCGGGTTCATGCGCATGCGGACTCATGTGGACCCGGTTCGCGGCGGTGGTGTCGGTAACGCGAGCACACACAGGATCCTCGGCAGAAAGCTGGTAATCAGCCGCCAGTTGTCGCCGTCATCGGTGCTGGCGAACAGATGGCCGCTGGAGGTGCCAAAAAACACGCCGCCGCGATCGTCGGTATCCATGGCTTCCCGCAGCACGGTCACATAAGCATGCGCCTGGGGCAGGCCGTTGCTGGCGGAGACCCAGCTGCGTCCCGCGTCACGACTGCGATAGACCCGCAGCTTACCGTCCACGGTCGTGCGCATATGAGAGCCCGACTCGGGGATCTGGAACACGGTGTCCGCGTCTCCGGGCGGCGTGGCGATGGCGTAACCAAAATCGCTGGGCAGACCCTCGGTGATCTCGGTCCAGCTGCGGCCCCAGTCATCGCTGCGATAGGTCCCGTTGTAGCACTGGCGATAGAGTCGATCCGGCGCCCGCGAGTGCATGACCAGTCGATGCACGTTGTGGCCGGCAAGCGGTTCCGCTGTCGGCAGATTCTCTGCGCGGACCCCGGAATTTGCGGGCCGCCACGAGGCACCGCCGTCTTCGCTGCAATAGACCCCGCCGGCCGAGACCGCGACCGCCATATGGGCTGGCTTGTGTTGGTCGATACAGATCGAATGGACCGCGAAGATACCCCGGGAAGGCTCCCACAGATCCCGCGTCGGATGTTCGTTGAGCGCGTCGATCGCCTCCCAGCTCCGGCCCGCGTCCGGGCTGACAAACAAGCCTGCCGGATCGATACCCGCGTAGAACGCATCCCCCCGCGGCGACCAGGCCAGGAACCAGATCGACTTCAGCGCGGTGCCAAATCGCTCGTGAGCAAAATGTGGGGCAGCCGCCAGGGGCTCCCAGCTGCCGCCGCCATCGATGCTGCGATAGATATGGGCACCCCACACCGGATGGGACACGGCTGCGTGGATCAGTTCCGGATTACGCGGTGCCGCACAGACATGGATCACTTCGTAGCCGGCGATATGCGGACCGTCGAGATGCCAGGTGCCTTTGTCGGGGACAGGTCTTAGCCGGAACAGCCCTTTGCGGGTGCCAACCAGCAGGGTGGTTCCGGCGGTCTGCCGAGTCGTACTCATCGAGGCGTGTGTGTCGACGGTCGCCAGCTCAGGTTTCCCGGAGTCGCGGCATCAGCTCGACCAGGTTGCAGGGCCGGGTGCGATAATCGAGCTGGGC
Source organism: Gammaproteobacteria bacterium (assembly GCA_049669065.1). GTDB lineage: Bacteria > Pseudomonadota > Gammaproteobacteria > Steroidobacterales > XN24 > CAMYOC01. The sequence goes on along the minus strand of JBATKC010000327.1, from coordinate 1,307 downwards.
CGAGATCAGTTCGTCCCATGCTGTGGCGCAGGCACCCGAGGATCCGGGCACACAGAAGACATACGTGCCATTGGCGACACCGGCTACGGCGCGGGATTGCATGGTAGATGTCCTTATCTGGCCATAAGAGATGGCGCGGAACGTCTCGCCAAAGCCGTCGATGACCTTGTCCAGCAGCGGCAGCAACGCTTCGGGCGTGCCGTCGCGGCCGGTGACGCCGGTGCCGCCGGTGGTGATGACAGCCTCGATATCCGCGTCCGCGATCCAGGCCGATACCACGGCACGGATCTGATAAACGTCATCGGGCACGATCTGTTTGCTGGCGCAATGATGACCGGCCTCGCTTAGCCGTTCCACCAACAGCTTGCCGGATTTATCCGTGGATTCGTCGCGCGAGTCGGAGACGGTAAGCACCGCGATATGCAGCGGCTGGAATTCGCGCCCGCTTTTTTCTTGACCGGCAGCCATGTGTCTCTCCTGTCTGCTGCGATGCCTGTCTGGGTCGGTTCGGATGCAGGCTGTCTGTGCTGGCAGGCGCAGCCCGCTTGTCAGATCAAACCGGCAAAGGGCTGCACCATGACTTCGGAGCCGGCAGCGACTTCATCCTGTTCGGCAGGTAGCACAATAAAGCAATTGGCGTCCGCCATGGATCTGAGCACGCCGGCGCCCTGGTGGCCGACGCCGCGCACAGTGTAGCGACCGTCTCCCTCATGCTCCAGCACGCCGCGCTGGAACTCAATCCGACCCGGGCGCTTGCGCAGGCGATCGTTACAGCGCGCGCGCAGGAGTACCGGTGGCGCCGGTCGCGCGATACCGCGGAGCCGCTCCAGCGCCGGCTGCACCAGCTGGTAAAACGTCGCCATGACCGACACCGGATTACCCGGCAGACCGAAGAATAAGGCCTCACCGATACGCCCAAAGGCGATGGGTTTGCCCGGCTTCATCGCCACTTTCCAGAAACCCACGCTGCCCAGACGCGCAAGGGTTTCGGTGACATGGTCTGCCGCTCCGACCGAGACACCGCCGGTGGTGATAACGGCGTCAGCCTCGGCAGCGGCCGCGCTCAGGGCAGCTTCTAGTGCGGCCGGATCATCGCGCACCACGCCCATGTCCTGCGGCTCGAGATTCAATCGCGTCAGCATCGCGCCCAGCGAGTAGCGGTTGCTGTCATAGATCTGTCCGGGACCGAGCGGCGTACCGATCGGGCGCAGCTCATCGCCGGTGGAGAAATAGGCTACGCGCGGGCGTCTGCATACGCGCACGTCCGGCACGCCGAGCGACGCCAGCAGGCCGACATGGGCCGCGCT
>JBATKC010000326.1:0-3128 GCA_049669065.1 Gammaproteobacteria bacterium | reverse complement strand
GGTCTGCTGGCCGATCCGGGCAGCTTTCTCGCCGACCTCTCGCGCGCCGCCCCGGCGGCGGGTGACGCCTGGTCAGAGTGGCGGGCAGAACTCGATTCGAGGGAGCATGAACGCGGGGAGGGGATCGCCGAGGACATGGCCCGGTCGGGCGAGTTCGCAAATCCTCTGGCACTGTGTAAAGGCGTGGACCAGATCATGGCCGAGGACAGCGTGGTGGTTGCCGACGGCGGGGATTTTGTCGGCACCGCATCCTATATCGTGCGGCCCAGGGGTCCGTTGCGCTGGCTCGACCCGGGCGTGTTCGGCACCCTGGGCGTCGGTGCCGGCTTTGCTCTTGGCGCCGCCGTCTGTCGCCCGGGATCACAGATCTGGGCGCTGTTCGGCGACGGTTCGTTTGGCTACAGCCTGGCTGAGTTCGACACCTTTGTGCGTCACCAGATCCCGGTGATCGCGGTGGTCGGCAATGACGGGTGCTGGGGTCAGATCGCACGCGAGCAGATCAAGCTGCTCGATAGCGACGTCGGCGTGATGTTGGCGCGCAGCGATTATCACCGCGTGGTCGCCGGGTTCGGCGCCAGCGGTCTGGTCATCCAAAACGACGAGGAGATCAGCGACATGCTGGCCCAGGCCTGCGACATCGCCAGGGGAGGCCATCCGGTGCTGGTCAATGCGCTGCTCGAGCGCAGCGATTTCCGCGAAGGGTCGATCTCCATTTGAGCGAGATCTGCTGCGAGGCACGAGGCCACGCCGCCCATACTGCTGCGCAGTCGGGCGTGAATTTCCATCGGCCCGGGCAGCGGGATGCTTGAGTTCCTGGTGTTGTTACTGGCGATCGTGCTGGTCAACCTGCCGTTTGGCTATTGGCGCGAGGGTGTGAAGAAGTTCTCTCCGGCCTGGTTCGTCGCCGTCCACGCCGCGGTGCCGGTGATCGTAGTGATGCGTATGGCGCTTGATATCGAATGGCGTCTGGTCAATCTGCCGTTTATGGTGGCTGCTTATTTCGTCGGCCAGACGATCGGCGCACGAATGCGCAGAAGGAGAGGGCAGCAAGGTGAGTAACAGTAAACGACCGCTGACGACGATGGCCATCGCGGTCCGTTTTAATACGAGTCTGGAGGCCGGATCCCTCGATGGCCGCCTGCTGTTGTTGCTTTCCACCGACGATAAGACCGAGCCGCGTTTTCAGGTGACACCGGGGGTCGATGCGATACAGGTTTTCGGCATCGACGTGGAGCACCTTGCACCCGGGGAGTGGGCGACGATCGATGGCGCAGTGTTCGGCTACCCGATCTCCAGCCTGTCCGCTCTGCCGCCCGGGGATTATGTGGTGCAGGCGGTGCTGCACCGCTACGAGACGTTCAATCTGGCCAGTGGGCATACGGTCAAACTGCCGATGGATCGGGGTGAGGGACAGCAATGGAATCGTGCGCCCGGTAATCTGTTGAGTACGCCGGCTACGCTGCGGGTGGACGCGTCGCAGGGAGGGCGGATCGAGATCGAGCTGGATCAGCGCATCCCGCTTATCGAACCGCCGGCCGATACACAGCATGTGCGTCACATCCGGATCCAGAGTGAGCTGCTGACCGAATTCTGGGGACGGCCGATGTATCTCGGTGCGCATGTGCTTCTGCCTCATGGCTTTGACGAGCATCCGCACGCGCGCTATCCGCTGGCCGTATTTCACGGACACTTCCCCGCCGATGTGAGCAGCTTCCGCGAGACCTCGCCGGATCCGGATCTGAAGCCGGAGTTCAGCAAACGCTTCAACATCGACGGCTACAACCGTATCGAGCAGCAGGAAGCCTGGCGTAACTACCAGCGCTGGATCGAGCCGGATCAGCCACGCATGCTGATCGTCGAGATCCAGCACCCGACGCCTTACTACGATGATTCCTACGCCGTCAATTCCGCCAGCATGGGTCCCTGGGGCGACGCCATCACCTATGAGCTGATCCCGTACATCGAACGACAATACCGCGGCATCGGCGAGGGTTGGGCGCGGTTCTTGTATGGCGGATCAACCGGCGGCTGGGAGGCGCTGGCGGCGCAGATCTTTTATCCGGACCAGTACAACGGCGCATTCGGTGCCTGTCCCGACCCGGTGGATTTTCGCGCCTTTACCCAGGTCGACATCTATCAGGACGACAACGCCTATTTTGTCGAGGGCCCGTTTCGCCATGTTTGCCGGCCCGGCCATCGCAATGCGCTGGGCCACGTGACCGCGACGCTGCAAGACTACAATCATCTCGAACTGGTGCTCGGGACCCGCGGTCGTTCCGGCGAGCAGTTCGATATCTGGCAGGCGGTCTGCTCACCACAGGGCGATGACGGTTATCCGCGGCCGATCTGGGACAAGCTCACGGGCGAGATTGATCATCAGGTGGCCGAGTACTGGCGCGAGCACTTCGACCTGCGCCATATCCTCGCCCGCGACTGGAAAACGCTGGGACCCAGGCTCGAAGGCAAACTCCATGTCTATGTCGGCACCATGGACAACTACTATCTGAACAACGCGGTGTATCTGCTCGAGGAATTTCTCGAGGGCACCGACGATCCCTATTATGGCGGCGAGGTGGACTACGGATGCCGCGCCGAGCACTGCTGGAACGGCGATCATGAAAATCCGATCTGGATCTCCCGTCTCCGTTACGCCACGTTCTACACGGACAAGATCGTGCGGCGGATCGAGGCGTCGGCACCAGGCGGCGCCGATCTGAGCAGCTGGCGCTATTGAGCGGATCGGAGTTACGAGGAGAGCTTGTGAACGCATATCAGAGGATGTTTGGCTGCGGCCCGTTCGGTTCGGCCCTCAGTCTGGGCTTGCTTTTCGTCGCCATGCTGGTGGCCCGCGAGACGCCGCAGGGTTGGCTGGCGATCCCGCAGGGCGTGCGCACGGTGGCGCTGAATCTCGGTGCGGCGGGGGCCCTTGCGCTGATCGTATGGAGCACACGGACGCTGCGCCCGGCGGACCGTGGCAACAAGCTCTGTACAAGCGGACCGTTCCGTTTTGTACGCCATCCGCTGTATGCCAGCTTCCTCAGCTGGTTCAACTTTGGTCTGGCAATCTATATCGGCCACGTCGTGTTTTTTGTGTGGGCGCTGCTGCTGCATCCTCTGTGGCTGTGGGC
>JBATKC010000325.1:0-5820 GCA_049669065.1 Gammaproteobacteria bacterium | reverse complement strand
ATCGCGGCGTCTTGGCGAGCCTGAATCGCCTGGTCTGCCCAAAGAGCAATCAGGACGCCCAGGAAGACGATGACGAGTTCGCCGACAGCCAGTCTCCAGCTTCCGAGGAAGCGGCCTACAAAACCCGTAGCGCGGGCGCGGTCATTCGTCACCTAAATCTCCACATGTCGGCCTGGGATCACCAGCCGGCAGTTTAGCTCAGTTTATTCGACCGGCTGTTGTGCGACATGAAGCAGTCCCTCGGCCCACTTCCTGGCGACCGCCTCGGAACGGCAAGAAATGGTCGCTCCCAATACAATGTTTCGGAGACGCGGAGATGGGGACCAGATACCGTGTTTACAGGGGTCGAAACCGGAACGACTGCGTCCGCCTCATCTTCCGCTCACCCGCTCGCCGGGACGAACCGGCGTCGAAGAAAAGGTGCCAGGTCCATTTTCTCTTTTTAAAACATTAAACCTGACACCTTTTCTTTCCTTTATCGGGTGTGTCCGCTAAACCCTGACCACCTCGCCTGACACCTTTGCTTTCACTTGTTTGCCAACGCTCCACTAGTGTTTTGATACGCGTAACAGCCTGGCGCGACGACGGTCGGCGGACAGCACTTCAACCTGGTGCCCATTCCAATCAATGGAGTCGCCCACCACGGGGATTCGCTCGAGCGTCTCGGTCACTAGCCCGCCGATGGTAGATACGTCTATGTTCGGATCCCACGTGGTGCCGAGCTTTTCAGACAGTCTTCGCATGTCGACACGACCGCGAACGAGCAACGTACCATCGGCGTCCTCTCGAAGGTCATCTACGGGCAAATCACTTTCGTCCCGAATGTCGCCGACAATTTCCTCCAGCACGTCTTCCAGCGTCGCCACACCCTCGATCGTGCCATACTCATCGACGACGATCGCCAGGTGCCGGTGACTCTCCTGGAAAGTACGCAGCAGCTGTGGCAGCAGCGCGCTATTTGGCACGACCAGCGCGTCCTTGCGAATCGCCCCCCAGTCGATCTGCTCGTCGTCGTGCTCCAGGAGCCAGTACAACAATTCCTTGGCCAGGACGACGCCGGACGCGTCTGAGAGATGCTCTGTCGGCGAAAACGGGAAGCGACTGTGGCCGGACTCTCTTACCAGACTCATTGTCTCGTGGCGATCCATTTTTGCGCTCAGGAAACGCACGTCCTCGCGCGGCAACATCACATCTCGAGCGTGCAGGTAGCGCAATTGCGTCGCGCCGACGATGATACCGGCGGTGTGGTGGCCGACCGCCCCCTCGCTCCGCCCAAGAGCAGCCAGCAGTCGCAGCTCCTCGGATGATGTCACCGGGACGTCGACGTCGTTGCGAATTGAACGTGAGATCTTCTCGCTGACCGCAACCAGTGGCCGCAACAGGATCGCCAGCCAGTTGATGCCATGGGCGACGGGTACGGCAAGCAAAGACGCGTAGGTGATGCCAAGCGTCTTGGGGATGATCTCCGTGAACAGCAAAACGACGATAGTGAAAACGATCGTAAATATCCACAAGGTATTGACGTCGAATACATTAGCGTAGCTTGCGCCCGCGACCGAGGCGCCGACGGTATGGGCCGCAGTGTTTAGTATCAGGATCGCGGCGATGGGCACGTCCATGTTTTCCTTGAAGCCGGACAGCAACCGACCGGCTTGCTTTCTCCTCTTACCAACCATGGCAATTTGCGATCTGGTCAGAGACAGCAGAACGGATTCGAAAATCGAGCACAGGAATGAAATGACCAGTACGACGCTTACAGCTATGACGAAAATCAGCATGTTGCCTCCGTGGCAGATGAGGTTACATATTAGCTCGCGAAACCTGCTTTCGGGACGCCTGCTGAGCAAGAACAAGCGAAATCGGCATCGATCCGATGCCAGCCGCGGATAGCAATGGTTTTCCATCGAAAGCAGGTCGGGGAGTCACTATGACCGGCACCAGGACCGGTGGGTATCAGGCACCCGTGGATGTCATCACGAAAAATGACTCGCCTCGACGTGGCCGGCGAACCCGGTACCGGCCTCCGCATAGATGTTGAATACCGCAGTCGCGCCTGCCTCGCGTAGCCGCGTTTCCTCGTCCGGATACCTTGCGGTAGCGGCGATGCCGCCCTTGAAGCCAATTTCACGCAGCTGCGCCAGTGCATCCAGGTTGGCTGTCAACGTGGGCAGCGCCAACATCACGAGATCGATGCTCGGGACCTCTTGCACCAGCTCCCAGAAATCTGCGTCGCTGGGGTCGCCGCGCATCACGTTGCGCCCTTCCATTCGGAGTTGCCGGACGCGCTCGATATTGAAATCGATGCCGACCACGGTATCGCCGTGCAGCTCACACATCTTGTCATAGGCGCCGGTACCCACCCGGCCCATGCCAAAGACGGCAATGGACGCATTGCCGGTATCCATCAGCCGATCGTCGGGCAGCCGCTCCTCACGCTGAAATTTCTGCCAGAAGGGCCGGTGGCGGCTGTAGATCGTATCGTCCCGTTGGGTCAGAGGCGCAGCGACCACGAAGGACAAGGACAGGGCAATGGATATTGCGACCAGCCAATCCGCCGGTATCCATCCGTTGGCCACGCCGATGGCGGCCACGATCAGACCGAACTCGCTGTAGTTACTCAAATTGAGGGTTGCCAGGAGGGCGGTACGCGCACGCAGCTTGAAGCGCGTCATCAGACCAAAAAACAGGGCAGACTTGAGGAACACCAGAGGTACCAGCAAGATGCCGATCAACAGGGCCTCCACTGAGAGCTCCCCGGTCATGCCGATGGAGAGGAAGAAGCCCACCAGGAACAGGTCCTTGAAGCCCAAAATGGTCTTGGCCATCTCAGCCGCTTTGGGGTGGTTAGAGATCAACACGCCGGTGACCAGGGCACCCAGGTCGTCCTTCACCCCGGTCAGTTCAAATAGCTCAGCCCCGCCCAGGGCCAATACCAAGCCGTAGAGTATCAACAGCTCGCCATGGCCAGTGCGTTGCAATAGCAAGTGGAACAGTGGACGCATCGGGATCAGCAGGAACAACAGCAGCGCCCATACCGCCGGGAGCTTGCCGGTGGAGACGACCAGGAATGCCACCGCAGCGAGGTCCTGCATTACCAGGATGCCGACGGCGATGCGGCCATGAAGTGACTTCATCGCGGCCTTGTCTTCCAGACTCTTGACCACGAACACAGTGCTGGAAAAGCTTAAGGCAAACGCCAGTAGCAGAGCGCGCTTGAAATCGAGGCCGGCAAACAGCGGCGCGCCCATCAACGCGAGCACAAAGATCCCCGAGCCGAAGATCGCGACGATAACGCCGATGTGTAAACTGGTCACGGCCCATACCTGGGGCCGTAGCAGCGTCTTCAGATCCAGCTTCAGGCCGACCGTGAACAGCAGCAAGGTGATACCGAGGTCTGCCAGCTTCTGCAGCACCTCGCCGCTAGCCATGCCCAGAGAGTTGAGTACGAATCCAGTAGCGAGAAAGCCCACCAGCGGCGGCAGACCGATCAGACGCGCGCCGAACCCCAGCGCAAAGGCCAGCGAAACCCAGGCAACATCACCAAGCGCGATTGCAACCCACTCAAAATCCATAGACCAAATACCTGGTGTTATTGGGTCAACAAAGGCCTTGGCCGGCTAAGCGAGCTCATTCGCCGTTTCCCAACAGTCAGTGGGCATTCGAACATCACGTCTAGTTTCGATCGAAAAGCCAAACCATTCCTAATCGGTAACTGTCAGTACAGTTTGCTGCGTGGGTACCGTCCACTATTGTGGCGGTCTTGATCGCCCAAGGAGCATCACTGCGATCTCTCCAGGCGTCAAACCATGTGAGCGCTGCTTCTCGAAGGCTTGGTCTATCTCGCGAACCGCTAGTTACAACCAAGCCCAGGTCTTGCCGGATTGCCGGTGAAGCGGACGAGAAGAATACTTCGCGGCCTGGATCAAACGAAGGATTGCTCGCGATGCGGCCCCAAAATAAATCCGGGTCCGAGAAAGCGGAGAAGAGCACCATGTATCCGCCTCTGCTCTGGCCGAAGAGAATGCGCTGCAACGGATCTGCGAGGTACCGTGCTTCCACTTCCGGAATTAGTTCTGACTGTAGAAAGTCCTGGAATGCAGGCGCCCCGCCCTGGTCCGGCCCAGCGTCCGGAGCTGGCGCCGAGAAGTCGAAGCCACGTCTGTTAGTTGCTGGATCGAATGAGCCATAGGCAATTCCTACGACGATAGCTCTTGGCAGGTTTTCGTCGTAGTTGAGGAACAGATGATTCGCGGCCAGGATCGGAAAGAGGGAGTCACCGTCGAGCACGTAGACAACTGGATATCGCGCGCTCTTGTTCACGTCATATCCCTCGGGAAAACTGACGTAGATATGAAACGGTCGACCGATGATCTGAGATTCAATCTTGAAATAGTCGCCGCTGATAGCTGGAAGGTGATTGAGCGGAAGAACTGCGTCCGATTCGACGGTGGTTACCCGAGTCGTCGATTGACATGCTGACAGGTAGAAACCGGCTAGGCATAGGGTGCAAACATGAATTACAAATCTGGCCAATTTTGTATTCCGTCTCAGTCAGTCGAGAACGTCCTGTTTGTTTTCAGTCATTCCCATAGCTTACTCCCATAACACTCGATGTCCGCATTGGGTGGCGGATTCACCCGGGCGGTAGTTTAGGCAGCCCTGCTCACGCCGTCCCGGCTTCCCGTTCCTCGCCGCCATCGGCGGCCAGCACGCGCTTGGCGATCTGCTTCGCGAAATAGTATATGCGCTTCAGATTCTCGACCAGCTCCGACTCCATCCTGTACGTCTCCAGACGATGGGGCGCGGCCGCCACCAGCCGTCCCGCAAGATGTTCCTCGATGGCCCTGGCGAGCAGATTGACCTCCTCCTTGGCCTCCATGATCTCCCTGGCTGCGTCCATGTCGCGGGATGCGACGGCCCGGGTCGCTTTCTCCACCGACCAGAAGACCTTGTCGATGAGCGGTTCGAAAATCTGCCGGGTCTCGGGACTCACCTTCACTCCGGCCCTCAGGCGCCCATGCCCGGCATGGACCAGATGTATCTCCATCATGTCGCCGATGTTCTCGTAGCAGCCGGCGATCGCCATGAATTCGTGCAACTGCCGCATCTCGTCGGAATTCAGGGTCCGCTGCGATATCTTGCCGAGGTACGCCAGGATGCTCTCCTGCAGCCGATCCACGCTGCTGTCCATGGTGCGGATATGAGAGAGTTCCTCGGCGCTGCCGGAGAACACCAGCCGAGGCGCCTTGCCCAACATCCGCAGCACCCACTCGCCCAGGTGTCCCAGCTCCATGCGGGCCCGGTCCAGCGCCAGGGCCGGTGTCTCGATCAATTCCTCGTCGAGGTACTTCGGCTCCGCGATCCTCTGCTGCGTGCCTTCTTTTTCGGGCACCAGGAACGTCACGATGCGGGCCAGCACGCCCGTGAATCCGATGAACAGGGCGGTGTTGCCCACATTGAAAATCGTGTGCGCATTGGCGATCTGACGCGGCACGTCGGCCGCCAGGCGGGCCGTTCCGGAGAGCTCCGCCGCGGCCGGTGAGATGAGTCGGGAGACCTCGACCAGCTGCTCGATGAAGTTGAACCAAAGGGTCACGCCGAGGACGTTGAATACGACATGCACCAGGGCCGCCCTCAGCGCGACCCGTGGTTTACCGATAGCTGCCAGGAGTGCCGTGACCGTCGTGCCGATATTGGCGCCGAGCGCCAGGGCGATACCCGCTTGCAGCTCGATCAGCCCCTGGCTGGCCAGGACGATGATGACGCCGGTGGTCGCGGACGAGCTCTGAACCAGCGCCGTGAATGCCGCCCCGAACAGGA
>JBATKC010000324.1:0-1865 GCA_049669065.1 Gammaproteobacteria bacterium | reverse complement strand
CCTCGAGCCAGGAGCCGCTGGTCCCGGGGGTGACCGGGCGGGCGGTCTCGTTAAAGGTCATGATCTGGAAGTTCGATGCCGGCGACAGCCTGGCGATCAGCCATTCCACCGTGCGTTGTGCGCGCAGCCATTTGGGTGAACGCACCTTATCCGCGTCCTTCATATTCCGACGCCGGATGATATTGACGATAGTCTCGTCGAGCATGCTGGCCGAACTGTCCAGCAGGATCAGCACCCGCTGACCATCCAGCTTCAGACCGGTCAGATACTGGCGTTGACCCTGACCGCGTATCCGCCGCAATGCGCTGCCCTGCTCGTCGGGCTGCGAGCTGGCCGCGGATAGCCGTTTGCTCGATTCCTCCATGGATTTGAGGTCGGCCTTCAGCTTGTTGATGCTCTCGCGGCGGGCCAGCGTGTCGGCCTCCATGGTCGAGAGTTCCTGCTGCCGCTGCTGCAGCAGCTCGATAATGCGGCGCGACGCGCCCTGGGCCTTGATCTGCCGGTCCTCGGTCTCGGTGAGACTGTTGCGCAGCGCCACCAGATTCCGCTCGCCCTCGCTCAGCTCCACTTTGAGCACATCGGCGCGCAGGCTCAGAGCCCGGTTCAGTTCATCCGAGCGCACCGCCATCGTGGCATTGATGACCATAAACAACAGGATCACCGAACCGAAGCCGCAGCTCATGATGTCCAGGAAGGACAGACTGAAGGTGTCAAAGCGGCGGCGCGCCATCTAGGACCTCGCTTCCACCAGCAGCAGCGTGCTGCCGGGCGCGCCCACCCGCAGCAGGTCACCCGCGCGCAGCCTGGCCACAGACGAGATCCGGTGATCATTGACGAAGGTTCCGAAACGACTGTGGTCCTCGACCAGCACCTCGTCGCCGCGCAAGAACACCTGGCAATGACGCCGCGACACACCCTCGAGATTTCCGGTGATCATGACGGGGCGGGAGTCGGCAGCCGGCGCGCTGCCGATGGTCAGGGGGTCTTGGGAAATCTCCCAGGCTACCGCGCCAGCCAGCAGATGGGTCGGGCGCGGACGGGTATCGTCCGCTACCTGTGGCGGAGGCTCCGTCTCGGCCGCGCTCCCCGGCTCGGTGGCGTGTCCGGCCGGCAACGCGATAACAAAGTGGGTGTCTTCGCCACCGGAGCAGATCTGTGTCTGGAAACGCAGCGCCCCGACGACGGCGGCTGCCGGCGGCAGGGTCACTGTTTCGACGGTCTCGATCCCGTCCAGGCGCTCGGCCAGACCCGGAAGCCGCGCGATCCGATCGCTGATGGCGAGGCGCAATGGTCCAAGTCGTTGCGCGCTGCCCTCGACCACCCGCGCGATCCGCTCATAGCCCGGCGCTGCCGCCTCCAGCATCTGCCGGCGGCTGATCTGCACCGCGATCGGGCTGCCGTCGTGTTCGATCTGTACCGTAAGATCCTCGCCCGCCGACAGAGCCAGGATCCAGTCGTCGACCTGGTCGAACAAGGACTGCTCGGTGGCCGCATGGTGCAGCGGATCGAAACGGGTCTGGTGGACAAACGCCGCCGCCACGGTGTCGATCCACGCCTGACTCAGGCCCGCGACACCGCTGTCGTCGATCAGATGCACGGCGTCGCGGCTGAGCTCGCCGGCTACGCTCAGTTCGGTCAAAACGGACACATGGAGATGGGCGTCCAGATGCAGCATCCGCTGACCGGTGCCGCGACCGGCCAGCGACGCCACCGCCGCATCGACCATACCGCGCACCGGTATATCGCAGGCACGGGCGATACCCAACAACAGACCCAGCGCTTCGCCGCCAAAATAGCCCGGCACCACCAGCACCACGGCCTCGGCATCGTCGCCGAATCGTTCCCAAAGATCCGCCATCTGCGCG
>JBATKC010000323.1:0-21452 GCA_049669065.1 Gammaproteobacteria bacterium | reverse complement strand
CGCAATTCCGCGTCGGCCTTGCTGCGACGATCCGCCATCTCGTTGATGGCCAGCGCCAGCACATCCTGATCGCCGCGCGGCGGTACCCGCTTGGTGTAATCACCCTCGGCTATCGCGGCACAAACATCGCGGACCTGGCGCTGAGCATCCAACACATGATTCAGGCTCCGGTTCAGCCGGCCCACTTCATCCTTGCCTTCGTCCAGACTGATTTCCGAGCACGACGCGCCGGCCGCGACCAAATCCGCGGCAGCCACTGCCTTACGGATACGCCGTCCGGCGCCGCGGACGATGAGCGCAGAGATAAGCACGGAAATCAGCAGTCCCAGCAGCGCGACGATCAGCGTCGGCACGATCGACGCTTCGACCGCAGCCAGCGCGACGTCCTGATTCTGTCTGATGACCAGCAGCCATTGCCCGGTCGGGATCGGGGCCGCCGCAAAATAGCTCGGCTGACCCGTGAGTGGATCATCAGCAAGCACCATGCCGGTTTCGTCGTTGCGGGCGTAGAATGGCCCCATGATCTCGCCATATGGCGTTGCCGCAAGACTCCGGGCCTGCAGGTCTTCGTTGCCGTGGAGGCCGGCAGCGATAAACCGCCCCTGGCGACTGATCAGGAACAGATCGAGGTTCTCCCTGGCCCTGACCTCCTGCAGGAATGTGCCGATGTCCTCGAGCGCCCGATCGACCCCGGCGATACCCTTGAACCGGCCGTCGATCACGATCGGGTAGACCTGTTCGACGATCATCTTGCCCTCGTAGACATAGGGCTCGGTGACCAGAAATTGCGCTCGCCCGGATTCAAGAAACAGGTCTTTCACCCCCTGGTAGTAGAGACTCGTCTCCATATCCACCAGCGGTTCGAGGAGTATCGTCGACGGGTCGTCATGATCCCGGTGCCAGTAAGGCAGGAAACGTCCATCGGCACCCAGACCCGCTCGGATCGGAGCGGCTTCGGGACTATCGCGGAAAGCCGCATCGTCCTGATCGGCATTCGGCTCATAACCGAAATACGAACCGGTGAACTCGGGAAATTCCTCGAGCACGCGACGAGCATACTCGGCCGATTCAACGCGACGCCCGAATTCGCCGCTGGCCTGCGCGAATGCCATCACCCGCACCGTCATCGTGGCGCGGGTATTACCGCGCTCCACCTCGGCCGCTACTTCCTCGGCGCGCAGCAGAATCTGCTCCTCTACCTGGGCCCTTTGTCGGGCCAACATCGTCGATGACACGTAGGCCAGAACGACCAGCATCACCAGCAAGCTGGGAATCGCACCGTACAGGAAGATGCGGCCAAGCAGTGATTGAACAAACGGCAGGGGATCGTTGGCTGCGACTTTGCTATTGGCTGTAGAGTTCAAGCAGTTTCCGCGATCTGATCGTGATTGATGGGCCAGGCACCCTCGCTGCAAAGCATAAACCGCCGGGCCACGTCCGGCTACGCGAGTGGTCCATCTCCATCCCGTGTCCTGTTACTCGACGGTAACCGACTTGGCTAGATTGCGCGGTTGATCGACGTCGGTGCCCTTGAGCACCGCGACGTGATACGACAACAACTGCAGCGGTAACGTGAACGCGATCGGCGCCTGGAATGAGCCGATGTGACGCGGCATCTCCATCACGAAGATCCCCTCTGCAGGTTCGATGCCGACATCCGGATCGGCGAACACGATCAGCTCGCCGCCGCGGGCACGTACTTCCTGGAGATTGCCCTTCAATTTTTCCAGCAGCTCGTTATTGGGCGCCACGGTGACGACGGGCATGTCGGCATCGACCAGCGCCAGCGGACCATGCTTGAGCTCACCGGCCGGGTAAGCCTCGGCGTGGATATAGGAGATTTCCTTTAACTTGAGCGCGCCCTCCATCGCGATCGGATACTGGATCCCGCGACCCAGGAACAACGCATGCTCCTTATCGACAAAACGCTCGGCCAGGGTTTCGATAGCGTCGTTCATCTGCAGGATCTCCTCCAGCAGTGCCGGCAAGGCCACCAGCTGGCCTACCAGCTCGCGTTCCGTTTCCTCGTCCATCCCGCGGCAACGGGCCAGCGACAGGATCAAAAGGTTGAGCGCCGCCAGCTGGGTGGTGAAGGCCTTGGTCGAGGCCACACCGATCTCCGGTCCGGCGCGGGTCATCAGCACCAGGTCCGACTCACGCACCAGTGCGCTCTCCGGCGCGTTACAGATACCGAGGACCGCAAGGTATCCCATGCCGCGGGCCGCGCGGAGTGCCTCCAGGGTGTCGAGGGTCTCGCCGGACTGGGAGATGGTGACGTAGAGCGTGTCCTCCGGCACCACCGGCTGCCGATAACGATATTCGCTGGCGATCTCCACCATGCACGGGATACGACACAGGCTCTCGATCAGATAGCGGGCGACCAGGCCCGCATGGTAGCTGGTGCCGCAGGCGACGATCTGCACCGCCTGGGTGCGGGCAAAGATCTCCGCTGATCCGGGGCCAAAGGCCTGAGCCAGCACGCGGCCGCCGCCGAGACGCTCTTCCAGGGTCTCGGCCACCGCCCGCGGCTGCTCGTGGATTTCCTTCTCCATGTAGTGGCGGTATTGGCCCCGCTCCATGGAATCTGCCGCCAGCTCGCTCTCCCTGATCGGACGTCGCGCGGGTTTGCCGGCGGCATCGTAGACATCCACGCCGAGACGGCTGATGCAGGCGACGTCGCCCTCCTCCAGGAACAGGAAACGGCGGGTCACCGGGAGCAGTGCCGAGACATCGGAGGCGACAAAACACTCGCCGATGCCAATACCCGCCACCACCGGGCAGCCCTGGCGGGCAACCACAATGCAGTCAGGGTCATCGTTGGCCATCACCGCGAGCGCGTAGGCGCCCTGCAGACGGCCGACAGTCGTTTTCACCGCGTCCAGCAAATTGCCGGTCGTGTCTATCGCCTCACCGATCAGATGAGCCACGATCTCGGTATCGGTCTCCGATTCGAAGCTGTGTCCACGCCCGCTCAGCTCTTCGCGCAGCGCTTCGAAATTCTCGATGATGCCGTTGTGGACCAGTGCCACGCGACCGCGAAACATCTGAGGATGCGCGTTACGCTCGCTCGGCACACCGTGAGTCGCCCAGCGCGTGTGGGCGATACCGCTGAGACCGTTTAGCGGCCTCTGCTCCAGGCTCTCCGCCAGGCGTTGTACTTTGCCTTCGGCCCGATTGCGCTCGATACCATTGTTTCCGGTTAGCACCGCGATACCGGCGGAATCGTAGCCACGGTATTCCAGACGCCTCAGACCCTCGAGCAGGATCGGGACCACGTTACGCTCCGCTATTGCGCCGACGATTCCACACATATTGCGTCTTGCTCCGGGAAAATAATCAGTATGGCCAGCAGCCGTGGGAGATTCCGTGCAACGCCTCTCAGATCAACGATTTTTCTTCTCCGGCCGCTTCCAGCCAGAGATCGTCTTTTGCCGGGCGCGGGCGACCGTGAGCTCACCGGCGGGTGCGTCCTTACCCAGCGTCGAACCGGCGCCGATGGTCGCATCCGCCCCGACTTCGACCGGCGCCACCAGCTCCACGCCGGAGCCGATAAAGGCGCGATCGCCGATCACCGTGCGGTGTTTGTTGGCGCCATCGTAGTTACAGGTGATGGTGCCGGCACCGATGTTCACGTCCCGACCCACCGTGGTGTCACCGACATAGCTCAGATGGTTGGCTTTGCTGCCCTCTCCGAGCTCGGTATTTTTTATCTCGACAAAATTTCCGACCTTGGCCTTTGCCGCCAGACGCGTACCGGGCCGCAGACGTGCGAAGGGACCGATGCTACAGCCCGGTCCGGCGTGGCTCTTCTCGATCAGACTGTGCGGCAGCACCACCGTGTCGGCCTCGAGGATCGAATCGCGGATCACGCAATAAGGCCCGATCTGGACCCGGTCGCCAAGCTCGACCCGACCTTCCAGCACCACGCCCACATCCAGGAATACGTCGCGGCCGCTGCTCACCGGGCCGCGGATATCGATCCGCTGAGGATCCGCCAGCCGGGCACCCTGGTGCATCAACGCGGCGGCACGGCGCTCACGCAGACGAGCCTCGGCCTCGGCCAGCTGGGCACGGTCGTTGATCCCGGCGACCTCGGCGATCGAGCCGGACGTCTCGCCAAAAACATCGACCCCGTCGGCTACCGCCAGCGCGACGATATCGGTCAGGTAATACTCGCCTTGTGCGTTGTCATTGCCAACGCGGCCAAGCCATTCGCGCAGACGATACGCCGGCGCGGCAATCAGCCCGGTGTTGATCTCGTTGATCGCCAGTTGCTCCGCGCTGGCATCCTTCTGTTCGACGATCCCGGTCACCCGTCCGGCGCCATCGCGCAGGATGCGGCCATAGCCGCCGGGATTGTCGAAACGGGCGGTCAGCACGGCCAGCGCGTCCGGGGTGGCGCTGGCAGCGAGGCGGCGCAGCGTGTCGGGCTGGATCAGCGGCACATCGCCATAGGCGACGACGACGATACTGTCGTCCTGGATTCCCGGCAGCGCCTGCGCCACCGCATGACCGGTACCCAGCTGCTCGGCCTGGTGCGCCCAAAACAGGTCGCGCCCCCCGAGAGCCGCCTGGACCTGGTCACCACCAAAACCGTAGACCACGTGGATAGCGTCACAGCCGGCCGCTTCCGCGGCATCGACCGCATGCTCCAGCAGCGGCCGACCCGCCAGCGGCTGCAGCACCTTGGGCAGATCGGAGCGCATTCGGGTTCCCTCGCCGGCTGCGAGGATGACGATTTCTACGGACATGGCTCACCGGACGGTCGTAAAAGTGGCATTGTATCGCCCGGATGGCAGCTGATGCAGCCAATTTGGTCACGGATCATCGCCGTCCACGGCAGGCCCCGGGTGCGCAGTGCTATCCCCGCCCGTCACCATAAAAAAAGCCGCGGCGTTGTGAACGCACCGCGACTCTTCCATGCCCGCTCCGGCCCTGCAAACCCGGTTATCTGGTCTTGGCGGACTTCTTGATCTTTTGCAGCAGATGGATCTGCGCGGCGGCGGCGGCCAGTTCGGCCTGAGCCGTGGCGACCTCGACCGCGCTGGTGCGCTCCTTGAGCATCTCTTCGGCGCGTTTTCGCGCCTCTTCGGCGGCGGCCTCGTCGAGGTCCTTGGCGCGCATCGCTGAATCGGCCAACACCGTCACGCTTTTTGGCTGCACTTCCAGCACCCCGCCGGAGACATAGAAATACAGCTCTTCCTGGTCACCCTTTTCCGTCTGACGCTGGACCCGCACCCCACCGGGCTTGAGCCCGGTAAGCAGAGGCGCGTGCATCGGGGCGATGCCCACCTCACCCATCTGCGCCGGCGCGAAGACCATGGTCGCGTCGCCGGTGAAGATCTCACCCTCGGCGCTGACAATATGGACGTGAATGGTTTTCATAACTGGGTCCCGCGGGCTCACGCCCGCCACAGGCCTTATTGCAGGGTCTTGCCTTTCTCGACCGCCTCATCGATGGTGCCGACCATATAGAACGCCTGCTCCGGCAGGTGATCATATTCACCGCTGATGATGCCGTTGAAACCGGCGATGGTGTCGGCCAGCGACACGTATTTGCCGGGCGATCCGGTAAAGGTCTCGGCAACAAAGAACGGCTGCGACAGGAAGCGCTGGATCTTGCGCGCCCGGGCCACCGCCAGTTTGTCGTCCTCGGACAGCTCGTCCATACCCAGGATCGCGATGATGTCCTGCAGCTCCTTGTAACGCTGCAGCGTCGCCTGCACCGCGCGAGCGCTGTGGTAGTGATCCTCACCGATGACCAGCGGATCGAGCAGGCGGCTGGTGGAATCCAGGGGATCCACCGCGGGGTAGATACCCAGCTCGGCGATCTGTCGCGACAACACCAGGGTCGCGTCCAGATGCGCAAAAGTGGTCGCCGGCGAGGGGTCGGTGAGATCGTCGGCGGGAACGTAGACCGCCTGGAAGGACGTGATCGAACCGGTCTGGGTCGAGGTGATGCGTTCCTGCAGCGCGCCCATCTCCGCGGCCAGCGTCGGCTGATAACCCACCGCCGACGGCATGCGGCCGAGCAGCGCCGAGACCTCGGTACCGGCGAGGGTGTAACGATAGATGTTGTCGATAAACATCAGCACGTCGGTGCCCTCGTCGCGGAAGGCTTCAGCCATGGTCAGACCGGACAGCGCCACACGCAGGCGGTTACCCGGCGGCTCGTTCATCTGGCCGTAGACCAGCGCCACCTTGTCCAGCACCCCCGCGTCCTTCATCTCATGATAGAAGTCGTTGCCCTCTCTGGTACGTTCGCCGACACCGGCGAACACCGAGTATCCGCTGTGCTCGATGGCGATGTTGCGGATAAGCTCCATCAGGGTCACGGTCTTGCCGACACCGGCGCCGCCGAACAGGCCGATCTTGCCGCCCTTGGCGATCGGCATGATCAGATCGATGACCTTGATGCCGGTTTCGAGGATCTCCACCGATGCGGACTGTTCCTCAAAGGTCGGCGCCGGGCGATGGATCGGCAGGCGCTGCTGTTCTCCGATCGGGCCGGCCTCGTCGACCGGCTCACCGAGCACGTCCATGATCCGGCCCAGGGTCTTGGCGCCGACCGGTACCGAGATCGGTTCGCCGGTGCCGGTCACGGCCATGCCGCGTTTGAGCCCCTCACTGGAACCCATGGCGATGGTACGCACGACACCGTCGCCCAGCTGCTGCTGTACTTCCAGAGTCAGCCCGTTTTCGTTGATCTTCAGTGCGTCATAGATCCCGGGGATCTGGTCGCGGGGAAATTGCACGTCGACGACGGCGCCGATGATCTGGAGAGTCTTGCCGGAGCTCATGAATCGATTCCTCTGTTAAACATTCCTGGTGTAGCACGTGGCGTGTTCAGACCGCCGCCGCGCCACCGACAATTTCCGAGAGTTCCTGGGTGATCGCCGCCTGGCGTGCCTTGTTATAGGCCAGCTTAAGATCGTCGATCAGCGTGCCGGCGTTATCGGTGGCGCTCTTCATCGCCACCATCCGCGCGGCCATCTCGCAGGAGACGTTCTCGACCGCAGCGCGGTAGACCTGCGACTCGATATAGCGCGCCAGCACACCGGGCAGCAGCTCCATCGCGCCGGGCTCATAGATGTAATCCCAGTGGGTCTGCAGCGCTTCCTGGTCGCCGACTTCCACCGGGATCAGCGTACGCACCACTGGTTTTTGTGTCATCGTGTTGACGAACTCATTGTGGGCGATAAACACCCGATCGAGCATGCCCTCGCGATAACCGTCCAGCATTACCTGGATGGTGCCGATGAGATCGCGGACGTGCGGGATATCGCCAAGATCGGCGACCGCGGCGACGACGTTAACATTGACCCGCCGGAAGAACTGGCGCGCCTTGCGCCCCATCAGGCAGATATCGACTTCCACGCCCTGCTGCTGCCAGTCGATGATCTCTTTCAGCAGCATGCGGAACATATTGGCATTGAGCCCACCGCACAGACCGCGATCGGTGGACACGATGATATAGCCGACTCGTTTCACTTCCTCGCGCGCGAACAACAGCGGCGGCTTGAAGTCCGGGTTGGCCATGCGCAGATGGCCGATGACCGTGCGGATCTCTTCCGCATAGGGTCTCGATGCCTCCATCCGATCCTGAGCCTTACGCATCTTGCTCGCCGCGACCATCTCCATGGCCTTGGTGATCTTCTGCGTATTCTGGATACTCTTGATCTGGGTGCGGATTTCCTTGCCGACTGCCATGTTCTACTCCGGGATCAGTAGCTGCCGGTCTGAGCGAATTCGTCGACGCCGCGCTTCATGTCGGCCTGGATCTCGTCACCCCAGTCACCGGTGGCGTCGATCTTGTCCATCATCTCGCCATAGTTAGTCTTCATATGGCTGTGCAGCGCGCGCTCAAAATCACCCAGCTTGTCGATCTCCACCGCGTCGGTGGCGCCGCTGTCTACCGCGTACAGCGTGACCGCCATCTCGGCCACCGACAGCGGTGAGTACTGCGGCTGTTTCAGCAGCTCGGTCACGCGTCGGCCGCGGTCCAGCTGTTTGCGCGTCGTCTCATCCAGATCCGAGGCGAACTGTGAGAACGCCGCCAGCTCGCGATATTGTGCAAGCGCAAGGCGGATGCCGCCGCCCAGTTTCTTGATGATCTTGGTCTGCGCAGCGCCACCGACACGAGACACCGAAAGACCGGCGTTGATCGCGGGGCGGATACCGGCATTGAACAGATCCGTCTCGAGATAGATCTGACCGTCGGTGATCGAGATCACGTTGGTGGGCACAAAGGCAGAAACGTCGCCGGCCTGGGTCTCGATGATCGGCAGCGCGGTCAGCGAGCCGGTCTTGCCTTTGACCTTGCCACCGGTGAGCTTCTCTACATATTCGGCGTTGATCCTGGAGGCCCGCTCGAGCAGCCGCGAATGCAGATAGAACACGTCGCCCGGATAAGCCTCACGGCCCGGCGGCCGGCGCAGCAGCAGCGACACCTGACGATAGGCCCAGGCTTGCTTGGTCAGATCGTCAAAGATGATCAGCGCGTCTTCGCCGCGGTCACGGAAGAACTCACCCATGGCGCAGCCCGAATAGGGCGCGACGTACTGCATGGCCGCGGAGTCGGCGGCACCGGCCGCGACGACGATGGTGTGGTCCATCGCGCCGTGCTCTTCGAGCTTGCGTACCACGCCGGCGATACTGGACAGCTTCTGTCCCACCGCCACGTAGATGCACTTTATCCCGGTGTCTTTCTGGTTGATGATGGCGTCGATCGCCACCGCGGTCTTACCGGTCTGGCGGTCGCCGATGATCAGCTCGCGCTGGCCACGGCCGACCGGCACCATCGAGTCGATGGCCTTGAGCCCGGTTTGCACCGGCTGGTCAACCGACTGGCGCTGGATCACGCCCGGCGCGACTTTTTCGATCGGCGAGGTTTCGCTGGCGTTGACCGGTCCCTTGCCGTCGATCGGTACACCGAGCGAATTCACCACGCGGCCCAGCAGCGCCTCGCCCACCGGCACCTCGAGGATGCGTCCGGTGGTCTTGACCGTATCTCCTTCAGATATGTGCTTGTAGTCACCGAGCACCACGGCACCGACGGAATCCTGCTCGAGGTTGAGCGCGGTACCGTAGGTGTTACCCGGGAATTCGATCATCTCGCCATAGGCTACATCGCCCAGACCATGGATGCGGACGATGCCGTCCGTGACCGACACCACCGTCCCGACATCGCTGTCTTCGGTGGCAGCCTGGAACTGCTCGATCTTCTGTTTGATGAGATCGCTGATCTCGGATGCCTTGATTGACATGTTCGCAAATCCTCTCAGTGGGTCAGGGCGCCGGCGAGGCGATCGAGCCTCCCGCGGAGCGACCCGTCGATAACCAGATCGCCGGCGCGCACCACGGCGCCACCCAGCAACGACTCGTCGATTTCACAATGTAGCCGGACGTTCCTGCCCAGACGCTCGCGCATGGCCGCGGCGATCTTCTGCTGCTGCGGCTCGTCCAGCGCGATGGCCGAAGTCACATCGACATCGACGATCTTCTCCGCCTCCGCCCGCAGATGCTCGAATTCCATCGCGATCTCGGGGAGATAAGCCAGGCGGTCGTTGTCCGCCAGCAGCCCGATGAAATTCTTGCCCAGCTGGTCGGCCCGCTCGCCGCAGATGCCGATCATCGCGTCTGCCAGCTTGCGGTTGTCCACGCCCGGATTCCCCAGCAGCGCATCAAAGCCGGGATCGGCTGCGACCTCGGCCGCGGCCATCAGCAACCCGGACCAGGCCGCGTAGGCGTCATGCTCCCGGGCCAGCTCGAATACAGCTTTGGCGTAGGGCCGTGCGACAGTGATCTTCTCAGCCATGGTCAGCGCTCCCGCTTCAGAGCTCGGACGCGAGCTTGTTCAGGAGGTCCTGATGGGCGGCGGCGTCGACTTCCCGGCCCAGCAGTTGCCGTGCACCTTGCACTGCGATCGCCGCGACCTGACCACGCAGCGCCTCACGAGCACGATTGGCTTCCTGCTCGATCTCCGCTCGCGCCTGTGCAATCAGCCGGTCGCCTTCGGCCACCGCTGCCTGCTGCGCCTCGGCGATCATCTCCTTGGAGCGACGCTCGGCGTGCTTGATGATCTCGGCCGCCTGCTCACGGGATTCGCGCACAGTCTCGTTGTACTGTCCGCGGGCACGCGCCAATTCCTGCTGACCTTCCTCGGCCGCCGCCAGGCCATCGGCGA
This sequence comes from Gammaproteobacteria bacterium, assembly GCA_049669065.1. Lineage (GTDB taxonomy): Bacteria > Pseudomonadota > Gammaproteobacteria > Steroidobacterales > XN24 > CAMYOC01. The sequence continues at coordinate 11,266 of JBATKC010000323.1, read as the reverse complement.
TCTTCTTCTGCCGATCATCCAGGGCCTGCATCATCGGCGGCCAGATGTACTTCATGCAGAACCACACGAAGACGAGCATCGCGATGCTCTGGCCGATTAATGTTAGGTTGAAATCCACCTTGCCACTCCTCGTTATTGCGGTCCGTAGCGAGCGTCGGGTTTGTCAGCCGCCGACTGCCTGCTGGAACTGACCGATGAACGGGTTGGCAAAGGTGAAGAACAGCGCGATACCGACGCCGATCATGGCCACCGCGTCGAGCAGCGCGACGACGATAAACATCTTCACCTGCAGCATGGGCACGAGTTCGGGCTGGCGCGCGGCGCCTTCGAGGAAGCGGCCGCCGAGGAGGCCCATGCCGATGCCCACGCCGAGGGCGCCGAGGCCGATGAGGATGGCGACAGCGATCGCGGTCATGCCAATTACAGTTTCCATCGAGATCTCCTAGTCAGGTTTTGATGGCTTACAAAAGAAAACGAAATCAGTGCTGTTCCTGCGCGAGCGCAAGATAGACGATCGTCAGCATCATAAAGATGAATGCTTGCAGAATGATGATCAGGATATGGAACACCGCCCACATGAAATGCAGCGGTAGCTGCCAGATACCCAGCAGCGCGATCAGGATAAAGATCAGCTCGCCGGCATACAGATTGCCGAACAGCCGCAGCGCCAGCGAGACCGGCTTGGCTAGGAGCGCCACGCCCTCGAGCACGAGATTGAACGGGATCGCGATCGGGTGGTTGAAGGGCTGCAGCGTCAGCTCCTTGGTAAAGCCGCCGATGCCCTTGGCCTTGATGCTGTAGAAGATGATCAGGATAAACACCGAGATCGACATCGCGAATGTGATATTGACGTCGGTGGTCGGCACTATCTTCAGATACGGCACGCCCATCAGGTGGGCCAGGCCGGGGATCCAGTCGACCGGGATCAGATCCATCAGGTTCATCAGGAATACCCAGACGAAGATGGTCAGTCCCAGCGGCGCCAGCAGCTTGTTCTCGCCATGGAAGGTGTCTTTGACGCTGGTATCGACGAATTCCACCAGCGTCTCGACCATGGCCTGCATGCGCCCCGGCACGCCAGACGTCGCACGCTTGGCGACCTTGCGGAACAGGCCCAGGAACAGCACGCCGAGCAACACCGAGAAGAACATCGAATCCACGTTGATGGTGTAGAAATTGCCGGCGCACTGGTTCCAGATCCATTCGCCGTCAACCCGGCAAACCTGCAGGTTCTGCAGATGGTGCTGGATGTACTCGCCTGTCGTCTGTTCTGAACCGGCCATCGTCGCTACTCGTCAACCCGTCGTTGAGGATCCGGAATCCCGGTCGCTGACCAGGAAAACCAAAACTATCGCCTGCGTCATCACGAAGGCGGCAAACAACCACCCTGCGGCCAGCGGTTTTACCATCACGAAAACCGCCGCAAACATCGCCGCCGTCAATGCCAGTTTCCCCGCCACGCCCACATAGGACGCCGTTACCATCCGACGCGGGTCAGTCGCGGCCCCGCCCGCGACGATCCGCAGCCCCATAAAGGCGTTGGGAATCACGCAGATCAGACCCCCGAGGAGTGCCGACCAGGCGGCCGTGCGCCCGGCTGCTGCCAGCGCGATACCACCGATCAGCATGCCTGCCGACAGCTGTGCGATCAGAACCCTGGATACGGCAGCCAGTGGGTTTATGTCCGGCGCGATATTCACGCTGCAGAGAGCCCCCGGCACCCGATTCCATTGAAAACCTGTTGACCATTCCGGCGAAAATAAAAACGCCACTGACCCCGATCGAGCGGTGTGTGGCGTTCCCACCGTGCTCCTGACCTGAGACCCAAACGGACGACCGGGCCGGAGCCCCATTATTATAGAGGCGGCCGCTGCCGCAGCGCAACGTGAGACCCGATCATTTGAAGTGGGCGAGGATGCCCTCGAACTCGTCGAGGCTGTTGTAGCCGATAACCAGCTTGCCCTTGCCGCCGGCGCCGTGCTGGATGCTGACGCTGGCCCCCAGCCGGTCGCCGAGATCAGCCTCCAGCCGCTGGATATCCGGGTCTTTCCGCGGCGCCGCTTTCTTGCCCGGCGCGCCGGTATGGGCGGCCAGGCGTTTGACCAGCCGCTCGGTTTCGCGCACCGACATGGCAGCCGCAGCCACCTTGCGCGCAGCCGCCGCCTGCTCGGCGGCATCGCTCAATGCCAGCAGGGCCCGGGCGTGGCCCATCTCCAGCTTGCGTGACTCCACCAGGGACTTGGCCTCCGGGCACAAATCCAGCAGTCGCAGCAGGTTGCTGACCGCCGCCCTCGACCGGCCCACGGCATCGGCCGCGAGCTGGTGAGTCATGTCGAATTCGTCTATCAGCCGCTCCAGCGCGCGGGCTTCCTCGAGCGGATTGAGGTTTTCGCGCTGGATATTCTCGATCAGTGACATGGCGACGGCCGCCGAGTCCCCGACCTCGCGCACGACCGCCGGAATCTCCTGGAGACCCGCGAGCTGGGCCGCCCGCCAGCGACGCTCGCCGGCGATGATCTCGTAGCGCGCCTGGCCTGCGGCCTCCGTCAGCGCCCGCACCACGATGGGCTGGACCACGCCCTGGGCACGGATCGAGCTGGCCAGCTCATCCAGCGACTCGGGCCGCATATCGATACGCGGTTGGTACTGTCCGCGCTGGAGCTGGTCGACCGGCAGCGAGCGCAGCTGGCCATCCGCCACCGGCGGGCCGCCCTTGTCGGTGGACGGTGAACTCAGTAATGCGTCGAGGCCGCGTCCGAGAGTGCGTCGCCTGGCAGACATGGGTGTCGTCTCTTTGAGCTGGTCTGGAATCCGGATCGGGGCCAGAAGTGTAGCAGAGCTCAGGCGCCGACCCGCGATTCGGCCTCGTCGCGCCGGATCATCTCGCCGGCAAGGGCCAGATAGGACAGTGCCCCGCGGGAATATTTGTCGTGGAACAAGGCGGGCATGCCAAAACTAGGCGCCTCGGCCAGACGCACATTGCGCGGGATCACGGTGCGGTAGACCTTGTCGCCAAAGTGCATGATCAGCTGCCCGGACACTTCGTTGGCGAGATTGTTGCGCGGGTCGAACATGGTCCGCAGCAGGCCCTCCAGCCGCAGCTCCGGATTGACCGCGCCGCGGATCTGCTCGACCGTCGACATCAGCGCGGACAGTCCTTCCAGCGCGTAATACTCGCACTGCATCGGGATCAGCACACCGGTGGCGGCGGTCAGGGCATTGACCGTCAGCATGTTGATCGAGGGCGGACAGTCGATAAGGATGTAATCGTAGTCCGGGAGCAACGGCACCAGCGCGTTACGCAAGCGGGTCTCGCGGCCGAATTCGCTGATCAGACGGACCTCGGCGGTGGTCAGATCGGCATTGGCCGGCAGCACATCGAAACCGCCGGCGGGTGCCGGGATGAGCACTTCCCGCGCACCGGCATCGCCCAGCAGGACTTCGCAGCTGGTGATCTCGAGGTCATTCTTGTCGATCCCCGAGCCCATGGTGGCGTTGCCCTGGGGATCCAGATCGACCAGCAACACGCGCCGCCTGGTGGCGGCCAGCGAGGCGGCCAGATTGACGGCGGTAGTGGTCTTGCCGACCCCGCCTTTCTGATTGGCTACCGCGAGTATCCTGGTCATGGCATCAGTCAGCGCTCCGGCGCGCGATCTCCAGCAAATGTCGTTGTCCGCTCGATCCGGGCACGCTCAGGCTGCGGTTCTCGTCGATCACCCAGCCGGCCGGAAGTGCCTCGATCTCGGTCTTGTCCAGACGCCCCTTCATCGCGAGGAGACGGCCATCCGGGCCGCACAGGTGCCCGGCCTTGTCGACAAAATCCGCCAGCGCGGCAAAGGCGCGGCTGATCACGGTATCAAAGCCCGGTTCGCTGGCATAGTCCTCGACCCGGGCATGCACCACCTCCACGTTGTCCAGCGCCAGTCGGGCCACAACGTGGCGCAAAAAGCTGACCCGCTTGGCGGCGCTGTCCAATAGCAGGAAGCGGTATCCGGGCCGCGCCATCGCCAGCGGCAGACCGGGCAACCCGGCGCCGCTGCCCACATCGACGATGCGGGGGCCGCGCAAAAATGGCAGCACCACCAGGCTGTCGAGCAGATGACGCGAAACCATCTCTTCCGGGTCGCGCACCGCGGTCAGATTATGGCTGCGATTCCAGCGATCCAGCAGCGTGAGATACGCATCGAGCTGCGCCGCCAGTGACGCCGGCGCGGGTATGCCGAGCCCGGTCAGCGCAGTATTCAGCCGTTCAGGTCGCCCGGACCCGGTCAAAACCGGATCCGCCTCAAACCACCGCGCCTGGCCGACGCTGACGTCCGCCCGGGCAGCGTCTTCAGGCCTCGATCAGCAGCGCGACAAATTCATCCACCGGCGTCGCCTCCAGCCGTGTCTGATCGGCGCAGAGCTCGCGCAAGGCGGAGAACTGCCGCTCCGTCAGCTTGCTCTCGAGGCTGCGCTCGAACTTGTCGACCAGCACCGGGATGCCCTCCTCGCGCCGGCGGCGATGGCCGATCGGATACTCGACCTCGACCCGCGGCGTCGCCGTGCCGTCCTTGAAGAACACCTGCACCGCGTTGCCGATATAGCGCTTGTCCGCAGCATAATAATCCCGCGTGAATCGCTTGTTCTCTTTCACCTTCATCCGCTCGCGCAGCGCGTCGATGCGCGGATCGGCGGCCACCTCGTTTTCATAGTCGCGCCCGGTGAGCCGTCCGAACGCCAGCGGCACCGCTACCATGTACTGGATGCAATGGTCGCGATCGGCCGGGTTATCCAGCGGCCCGGTCTTGTCGATAATCCGCACGCCCGGTTCCTGGGTCTCGATCACGATCTCCTTGACCTCGTCCAGCCGCTCCCTGACCTCCTCATGCAGCCGCATGGCGCACTCGACCGCGGTCTGTGCGTGGAACTCCGCCGGATAGGAGATTTTGAACAACACGTTCTCCATCACATAGCTGCCCAAGGCCTGCGGGAAGCTGAAGCTGTTGCCGCCGAACAGCACGTCGTAGAAGCCCCAGGTCGGCGCCGACAATGCCGATGGATAGCCCATCTCGCCGGTCATCGCGATCAGTGCGTGACGCACGCCGCGGCTGGTGGCGTCGCCGGCCGCCCAGCTCTTGCGTGAACCGGTATTGGGCGCGTGCCGATAGGTGCGCAGCGCGCCACCATCGACCCATGCGTTGGAGACCGCGTTGATGATCTGCTCGCGGTCGCCACCGAGCATCCCCGTGACCACCGCCGTGGTCGCCACGCGCACCAGCAGCACATGGTCGAGACCGACGCGGTTAAAGCTGTTCTCCAGCGCGATCACGCCCTGGATCTCATGGGCCTTGATCATCGCGGTGAGCACGTCGCGCACGGTGAGCGGCGCGCGCCCCTCGGCCCGCGCCTGACGGCTCAGATAGTCCGCTACCGCCAGGATCCCACCGAGATTATCCGACGGATGACCCCATTCGGCGGCCAGCCAGGTGTCGTTAAAATCCAGCCAGCGGATCATCGCGCCGATGTTGAACGCGCCCTGCACCGGATCCAGTTCCCACGCGGTCCCCGGCACCCGGCTGCCACCGGCCATGGTAGCGCCTGGCACCACCGGGCCGAGCAGCTTGGTGCAGGCCGGATAGTCGAGGGCCTGAAAGCCACAGGCCAGCGTATCCATCAGGCAATAACGCGCGGTCTCGTAAGCGAGTTCGCTGTTGATCGTATGCGAGGCGGCGTATTCGGCAATATCGACCAGCGGTTGATCGGGCTCAGGGCGCTTGGCCGAACGGACATCAAAGGATGACATGCTTGCTCCTGTCAGCTAACTCGAATGGGATCGGGCTTTACGGCCGCTGGTCGAGCGGGACCATTTTTTGTAAGGCCGGACCGATGTAGTCGGCACCGGGCCGGATCAGCCGGTTATTGGCCCGTTGCTCCATCACATGGGCCGACCACCCGGTGGTCCGCGAGCACACAAAAATCGGTGTGAACAGCGGCGTCGGTATACCCATAAAGTGATAGGCCGTCGCGGAAAAGAAGTCGGCATTGGGGAACAGTTTCTTCTCCTCCCACATCACCGTTTCGATGGCCTCGGACACGGCGAACAATCGCTGGTCGCCGACCTCTTCGGAGAGCTTGCGCGAAAACTCCTTGATCACCTTGTTACGCGGATCCGAGGTCGTGTACACGCGATGACCGAAACCCATGATCTTGTCCTTGCGCGCCAGCGCCTCGCGGATGCCGATGTCCGCAGCCTCGGCTGAATCGAAGCGTTCGACCAGCTCCATGGCCGCCTCGTTGGCACCGCCATGCAGCGGTCCCCGCAGCGCACCGATCGCGCCGGTGATTGCGGAATGGAAATCCGACAGCGTGGCGGCGATCACGCGCGCGGTGAAGGTGGACGCGTTGAACTCGTGCTCAGCGTAGAGGATCAACGACACATCGAGCACATGCTGGTGCATCGCACTCGGCGTCCGGTCGTGGAGCAGATGCAGGAAGTGCCCGGCGACGCTGTCGTCTCCGGTCTCCGTATCGATCCGTTTGCCATCGGTGTGGAATCTATGCCAGTAGAGCAGGATCGACGGGAAACAGGCCAATAGCCGGTCCGCTACGTCGAACTGCTGGTCGAAGCTGAGCTCCGGCTCCAGGTTGCCGAGCATCGAACAACCGGTGCGCAGCACGTCCATCGGATGAGCGCTGGCCGGGATCTGTTCGAGGGTCTGGCGCAATGCGGCGGGCAGCCCGCGCATACCCTTGAGCCGCTCGATATAAGCGGATAATTCTGCGGCGTTGGGCAGCTTGCCGTAGTGGAGCAGATAGGCCACTTCCTCAAAGCTCGCGCTCTCCGCCAGGTCATAGATGTCGTAGCCGCGGTAGGTCAGACCCGCGCCTTCCTTGCCCACGGTCGCGATCGCCGTTTCGCCGGCGGTGACGCCGGCCAGTCCGCCGGCCTTCTTCTTGTCGCTCATGGTCAATCTCCTTCCGTACTGGCGTTCTGCACAGGCGATCCGGGACTCAGTCCTGCTCGTCGGCGAACAGGCGGTCCAGCCTGGTCTCGTAGTCGTGATAACCGAGCACCTCATAGAGCTCGCTGCGGGTCTGCATCAGTTCGAGCGCCTTCTTCTGCGTGCCCTCGTCGCGCAGCGCGCCGTAGACGGCGATGGCGGCCTTGCTCATGGCGCGGAACGCGGACAGCGGATACAGCGCAAGCCGCACCCCGGCTTCGCCGAGCTCGGTGGTGGTAAACAACGGCGTCTTGCCAAACTCGGTGATATTGGCCAGCACCGGCACCTTGATCGCGGCGGTGAAGTCCCGGTATTCATCAAGCGTCTGCAGGGCCTCGGCAAAGATCATGTCGGCGCCAGCCTCGACATAGGCCGCGGCGCGATCCAGCGCTGCCGCCTGGCCTTCCACCGCATGGGCGTCGGTGCGCGCCATGATGACAAAGCGGGGGTCAGGTCTGGCATCTACCGCCGCCCGGATGCGGTCGCACATCTCGGCACCAGTCACCAGGGCTTTGCCGGGACGGTGGCCGCAGCGTTTGGCCTGGACCTGGTCCTCGATATGCATGCCGGCGGCGCCGGCCCGGGTCAGGTCGCGCACCGTGCGGGCGATCATGAATGCCTGGCCCCAGCCGGTATCTGCGTCCACCAGCAGCGGCAGCTGCGTAATCCCGCAGATGCGGCGCACGTCCTCGCAGACGTCGTTGAGACTGGTGATACCGAGATCCGGAAGACCGAAGGAGGCGTTGGCGACGCCGGCCCCGGACAGATAGATCGCGCGGAACCCGGCCTGTTCGGCCAGCAGCGCGCTGTAGGCGTTGATGGTGCCCGCAACCTGCAGCGGGCGCTCGGCCTCCAGCGCCTGCCAGAAGCGCTCGCCCGCGGACGGGGTAGATGGCATGTGGGTCGACTCCCGGTTAGGTGCCGGCTCCGCACATCGCGGGACGCCGGGGACCCATCATTTTAGCGCAGCGGTCAGATCGGCGACAGGTGGATTATGCCGCCAACGCCACCAGGGTGCGGCCACGCACAGTCCCGTCCATATAGCCCTGGAAGATCCCCGGCAGCTCATCCAGCGGCACGGTCCGGGTGGCGATCTGGTCCAGATGCCGGGGCTTGAGATCGGTCGCCAGACGCGCCCAGACCGCGAGCCGTGGCGCTCGCGGTGTCTTGACCGAATTGATCCCCAGCAGATTGATGCCGCGGAGGATAAACGGCATCACGGTCGTATCCAGCTTGAAGCTCTGCGCCAGACCGATGCTGGCGATGCTGCCCCACCAGTCGGTGGTGCGGATCAACCAGCTCAGGGTTTCGCCGCCGAGGTTATCCACGGCGCCGGCCCAGCGCGCGGCCTCCATCGGCCGGCTGCCATAGTCGACATCGTCGCGGAACAGGACTTCCGCCGCGCCCAGCTGTTCCAGATACGGCGCCGAGTCGCGCTTGCCGGTCAACGCCGAGACCTGGTAGCCGAGGCCGCTCAGCATATTCACCGCGAGACTGCCGACCCCGCCAGTGGCACCGGTTACCGCCACCGGGCCCCGATCCGGCGCGAGCCCGTTGAGCTCGAGCCTCGATACCGCGAGACCGGCAGTGAACCCTGCGGTGCCCAGACTCATCGCCTGCAGTGCATCGAGTCCGTCAGGAAGCGGGATAACCCAGTCACCCTCGACACGTACGAACTCGGCATAGCCGCCGTCCCGTTCCTCACCCAGACCGCAGCCGGTAACGAGTACCGGATCGCCGGGAGCATAACGGGGATCCTCGGAACTGTGGATCACACCGGCAACATCGATGCCGCCAACCATCGGGAAGCTGCGCATGATCCTGCCAGCGCCGGTGGCAGCCAGTGCATCTTTGTAATTCACGCTGCTGTATTGGGCGCGGATGACGACATCGCCAGGCGGCAGGTCTTCGAGGGACAATTCGTCGATGCGGCTGTGGATCGCGCCGTCGTCCTTATGCACACGCAGTGCCTTAAACTTGCTCATCTCATTCCCCCCCGGTTGCCGGCGTGCTCCGGCTTTGTTGCCACGATCAGCGCTCACGGCGCTGTAGCCACACCAGAATGCCCGCCGCGTTGAGTTTGATGTCTGCGCTGAGGATAGCGTAGCGCCAGTCCGCGTCCGTGTTGCAGCCGTGGGCATCGAGCCGCTCGAACAGGCGTTGCCGGATCGCATCGCGCAGCCACGGCTCCGGATCCTCTTTGTCGGCGGCCCGATCCGCAAAATCCACGTAAGCCCGGATGTCGTCACACAGGTCGCCAGCCAGACGCGGCAGATCCCCGACGCGGCTGAAATGGGTCAGATAGATGGCCTCCGGTTCCGCGCTCATCAAGCGCCTCACGCTGGCGATCGCCGCGTCGGGGTCAAAGTGGACCGGTGTGGTGCTGGGCAGGATAAACGGACCGCGCTCGGTATCGAATTCCCGGTAGGAGAGTCCGAAGCTGTCGCCCGAGAAAATGATCCTCGCACCCGGATCATGGATGCAGTAGTGATGGCGCGCATGGCCCTCGGTATGCAGGAATCTCAGCGGTCGGCCGGCAAGCTCGATCTGTTCCTCGTCGGCGACCACCCGGATCCGCGCTGCGGGGATGGGGCGGATGCCGCCGTACATGGCCTCGAAAGCCTGATCCCCATAGACCGCGCGGCTGCCGCCTTCCAGCCGCGTCGGGTCCGCCATATGCGGCGCGCCGCGTGGGTGCAGTACCGCGGTCGCGTTGGGCAACAGCGCCATCAATTCGCCCGCGCCGCCGGCATGATCCAGATGAACGTGGGTCAGACAGACCAGATCGACATCCTCCGGCGCCAGGCGCTTGGCCTCCAGGGCCGCCATCAGCCGCGGCACCGCGCTGTTCGGACCGGTATCGACAAAGGCCGCGCGGCTCTGCTCGACGATCAGATGGCTGGCGGTCATCGACGGCCGGAGATACCCGGTGTCAATCGCCGTGATGCCGGCGGGGAAATCGGTGATCAGCGCGTCGATGTCCATCTCTGCCTTCCCACGGTGCGGCGGGCGGCGCCACGACCCCTATTTCGGCTGACGCGTTACCGGCAAGAAGTCCAGGCCTAGCCGGTTCAGCGACCTGGGATGCCCTTGCGTGCTGTGGCGCCCGCCAGGCGGCCGTCAACGGGTGGCGGTCGTCAGGCCATCCATGCTGGCGAACCAGGCGGCCAGATCGGCGATATCGTCATCGCTGAGATTGGTGGCGAATCCGGCCATGATCGCGTTTTTGCGCTGGCCACTGCGGTACTGGGTCAGAGCGTGGACGAGATACTCGGCATGCTGTCCGGCCAGCACCGGATAATTCGGCGCGATACCGCGCCCGTCCTCGCCATGACAGGCGGTACAGGCCGCGGATTTGGTGCGCCCGAGCTCAGCATTGCCGTCGGCGTGGGCCGATACCGGAACGCTGAGCACGAACAGGACGGCGGTCAATATAGTTGCGCGGCCCATGCTATTTACCCCCATTGCAGTAGGCCGGATCTGCAAAGAATGCCGCCATGTCCTTGATAGCGGTTTCGCTCAGGGTCGCCGCCTGGGCATGCATGGTGCCGTGGGGCCGGTCTCCGGTCGTATAAGCCCTCAGCGCATCGACGGTGTACTGTGCATTTTGTCCGCACAGTTTGGGCACCGGGTAGGTCGGGTAGACGTTCTTGTAGTTCTCGATGCCATGGCAGCCCAGACAGGTCTCTGCGCTGCGCCGACCCTGCGCGGGGTCGCCGTCTGCCTGTGCCAACAGCGGCATCGATGCGGCCAGAATCGCTGCGGCGATGGCGATGCGCTTGACGAACATGAGTCCTCCACGGCCCGCCGGGACAGGCGGGGGTCAATACAGGGGGCGATATGGTAATCAGACCGACGTAATATTGCCACAAACCGCCGTGTCCCCATGGAGATAAAAACCATGCGCCAGATTTTGTCTTTGCTGCTCGCCACCAGCTTGTCGGTCGCCACCGCCGCCGGGGCCGGGGATCCACGGCTGGTGACGGTGTCCGGTTCGGGAGAGGTGCTGGCGGAGCCGGACCTCGCGTCCCTGGGCATCGGTGTCGAGGCACGGGCGCCGAGCGTGGACGCAGCCCGCCGCCAGGTTAACGACACCGTGCGCGCGGTCCTCGATCTGACCCGCGCCAGCGGCATCGCGCAGGAGCAGGTGTCCAGTGCAGCGTTGATGGTGCGGCCCGACCATCAGTGGATGCCCGAGAGCCGGCAGCAAAAGCTGCTTGGTTATGTAGTCACGCGCCGGATAAATATCCGCCTTACCGATATCTCGATGCTGGGCGAGGTGC